>JAKAFI010000103.1 GCA_021818005.1 Acidobacteriota bacterium
CCTGCACCTGGCCTGCCAGCGCGACCTGGTCGGTGATGTCGCGGCCGACCCCTTGAAACTCGGCGGAACCGCCGGACGTGCCCGGGATCGCGCGGAACGTCCACGCCAGCGTGTGGTCGTGGCCGTACGGCGTGGGGTGGCGCAGGCGCACCGACTCCACCTGCCGCCCCCCGCCCAGCCCCTCCACGACCCGCCGCGCGGCGCCGTCGTCGCCGAGCAGGGAGAAGAGGTTGACCGCTCCGGCGGAGACCGGCGCCCCGCCGAGGAAGTAGGCGCAGAATGCGCCGTTGGCGAACCGCACGCGGCCGTCGGCGGCGAAGCGACAGATCATCTCGGTCTGGTCCTCCACCACGGCGCGGTACTGCGCCTCGCTGCGCGCCAGCGCGTCGAGGGCCCGCCGCCGCTCGACCGCCGCCGCGACCTCGCGCGACACGAAGGTGAGGATGTCGAGCTCGCGCCGGCTGTAGTGCGAGCCGGCCGCGTAGCTCTGCACCGCGATCATGCCGATCGCTCGCTCGCCGGCGAGCAGCGGCACGCCGAGCCAGTCGATCGAGTCGGCGCCGACGGATTCGACCTCCCCGCGCCGCTGGAGTTCCTCGAACGTCGCGCGGTTCACGAACTGCGGCTCGCGCGTCCGCAGCACGTACTCGGTGAGGCCGCGGCCGCTCCGGCGGGTGGGCGGCGGCGGGTCGAACTCGTCGACGAAGTACGGGAACGACACCTCGCCGCTCCCGGCGTCGTAGACGGCGACGTAGAAGTTGCGCGCCTCCATCAGGCGCGCCACCGCCCCGTGGACGGCGCGCAGCAGGCCGCCGAGGTCGCCGGCCTCGCCGGCGGCGCGGGTGATCTCGAGCACCGCATCCTCGAGCGCCTCGGCCTGCCGCCGCGCGGTGATGTCGCGGAGCATCGCGGTGAAGAAGACGTCGGAGCCGGCGTACCAGCGCGCGACCGAAAGCTCGAGCGGGAACTCCGCCCCACTCTTCCTGAGACCAGGCATCTCGACCGTCTTGCCGGCGAGCCTCGCCTCGCCGCCGGCGGCGATCCGCGCAAGGTTCGACACATGGTCGTCGCGGAAGCGCTCGGGCATCAGGTCGGCGACGTTCCGCTGCGCCGCCTCCTCCGCCGGGTACCCGAAGGTTCGCTCGGCGGCCACGTTCCAGAAGACGATCCTGCCGTCGCGGTCCGTGGTCACGATCGCGTCGGCCGCCGTCTCCAGCACCGCGCGCAGTCGCGCCTCGGCGGCGCGCAGCTCGCGGTTGGCCTGCTCGGTGGCGCGGCGCTGGCGCGCGCTCGTGAGCATGTACGCCGCGAGCAGGCTGGTGAACGCCAGCCCGGCGAGGAGCACCGCGCGGCCGTGCCAGATGACGTGCGGCGTCGACGCCCCGGCCGCCCGCTCCTCCGCCTCCACCATCGCGTACACCGCCAGCGAGATCGGGACCCCGAGGCTGACCACGAGGAGCGCGGCGAAGCGGCCGCCGAACGCCCAGATCCGGTGGCCGACCAGCGCCAACAGGGCGAGGCCGAGGAGCACGAACCCCACCGCCGTCGGCAGCGCGAGCGGGATCAGCGAGCTGCCGTACAGCAGCGGGGCCTTGAGGAAGTAGCCGATCGCGAAGGCGAGCCCGCCGGTCAGGACGGCGGCCGCCAGCGCTGTCGCCGTGTCGGCGGCGAAGCGCCTCCGAGCGAGAGCGCCGGTCTGGCCGAGCATCGCGCCCACCGCGAGGAGGAACAGCGCGGCGGCGACCGGCGACATCCGGCCCGCGGGGTCGACGTACGGCGCCCCGAACGCCCCGTTCAGCGCCGCCTCCAGCCCCACCCTGGCCCCCACCGTCCGCAGCAGGACGTCGGCGGAAAGGGCGACGACCGCGACCGCCCCGCCGCCCGCGGCCGACACCGCCCGCCGCCGCCCCGGCCAGCGGGCGAGCGCCGCCGCGGCCGCCGCGAGCGCGAGGAAGCAGACGGCGGTCGCGGGCGCGATCGGGACGTACTCCGGGCTGACCCGGGTCATCGCGGGGATCCCCAGCCGCCAGCCCGCCAGCGCCGTGGCAGCCAGGACCGCGATCGCCGCGGCGTACGCCTGCGTCCGCCGGCGCTCCGCGCGTCCGGGGCCGGGCTCAGACGCCATCGCTCCCCTCGTCCAGCGCCGCCCGCACCTCGCGCGCCAGGGTTGTCATGCCGAACGGCTTTTGCAAGAAGCGCACCAGCTCCGCGGCGATCCGCCCCTTGACCGCCTCGTCCTCGGTGTACCCCGACATCAGGATCACGCGCAGGCGCGGCCAGCGCCCGGCCATCTCGGCCGCCAGCTCCGGGCCGGCCTTCCCGGGCAGCATCAGGTCGGTGAGCAGGAGGTCGAACGGCGGCTCGGCCGGCAGCGCTTGAGCATCCTCGCTGCTCGCAGCGCCGTACACGGTGTACCCCAGCGAGGTCAGGATCTCGGCGAGGCCCTCGCGCGCCCCCTGTTCGTCCTCGACGATCAACACCCGCTCGCCGCAGCCGCGCGGGAGGGGCTTGTCGCCCGAGGGCGGGCCGTCGGCCGGCACGGCCGCGGCGTCGGCGGCAGGGAGCGTGACGCGAACCGTTGTGCCTGCACCCACGCCGCTCTCCAGCTCGATCGTGCCGCCGTGCTGCTCCACGATCCCCCACACCACCGCGAGGCCGACTCCGGTGCCCTTGCCCACGGGTTTGGTGGTGAAGAACGGCTCGAAGACGCGGGCGCGGATCGCCTCGGGGATGCCGCAGCCGGTGTCGGAGACCGACACCCACGGCGACCCGTCGGCCGCCCGCCCGGTGCCCAGGCGCAGCGTCCCGCCGTCCGGCATCGCGTCGGCGGCGTTCACGACGAGGTTCATCAGCACCTGGTCGAGCTGGCCGCGGTCGGCGCGGACCGCAAGCTGGCCCTCGACGACCTCGAGCCTGAACGAGATGTTCTCGCGCACCAGCCGGCGCAGGAACTCCGAGGAGGTGCGGACCACCTCGTTGAGGTCGAGCAGCGCGGGCGTGGTCGTCTCCTGCCGCGAGAACAGCAGGAGCTGGCGCGTGAGCGCGGCGCCGCGCTTGACCTGCTGCTCGAGCTCGGCCGCCGCGGCTGCAACCCTCGTCGGGTCGGAGACCTGCAAGCGCAGCAGCGAAATGTGGCTGAGCATCGCCTGCAGGATGTTGTTGAAGTCGTGCGCCACCCCGCCGGCGAGGCTACCGATCGCTTCCATCTTCTGCGCCTGGCGGAGCTGGGCTTCGAGCGCCGCCCGCTGCGTGAGGTCGCGGATCGCCATCGAGCTGTGTAGCGCGCCGGCGGCGTCGCGGAACAGCGACGACGACACCTCGATCGGGAACTTCGTCCCGTCGGCCCGCACGCCGGTCAGTTCGCCCCTGAAACGGCCCGTCTCCGCTCTCTCCGCGAGCGCCGCCGTGAGCCGCGGGTCGGTCGCGTCGAGCACGCCCGCCCGCCCGAGCCGGCAGATCTCGGCCTCGCTGCGCCCGAACATCGCGCACGCCGCCGGGTTCGCCGAGCGGATCGTCCCGTCCGGGGTCGTCAGGAGCAGCGCGTCGAGACTGTTGGCGAGGACCAGCCGGTAGCGCTGCTCGCTCTCCCGCAGCGCCGCCTCCGCGCGCACGCGGTCGGTGACGTCACGCACGTAGCCGCCGACGCCGGTGGATCCGTCGGGCAGCGGCACCGGGAACTTGCACACCTCGAAGACGTGGCCGCCGGCGCGCTCTTCGCTCATATGGACACCGCCGTTGCGGATCGCCTCGATGTCGCTCTCCCGGCACGACCGCGCCATCGCCTCGGGCATCAGATCGAAGTCGTCGTGGCCGAGGACCTCGGCCGGGTTGCGCCCGATTATCGCGCTGTACGCCGCGTTGGCCATCACCGTTCGCAGCGCTGCGTCCTTGACGAACACCCCGTCGGTGCTGGCGTCGACGAACGCCCGGAGCCGCGCCTCCGAGCGCTCTAGCGCGTCCCGCGCAGCCTGCTCCATGCTGCGTGTCCGGGCGCGGTCGAGCGCCGCGCGCACCGCCAGCGGCAGCCGCGACAGGCGGTCCTTGAGGATGTAGTCCCACGCGCCGGCCTTCATGCAGGCGACCGCGGTCTCCTCGTTGGTCGAGCCGGTGAGCAGGATGAACGGCGTCTCCGGCGCCTGCGCGAGCGTGAGGGCGAGTGCCTCCATCCCGTCGAACCCCGGCAGGGCGTAGTCGGAGAGCACGAGCGCGGGTCGGTACTCGGCGAGCGCGGCGAGGAGCTGCTCCCGCGTCTCCACCCGGCGCGACTCGAACGACAGGCCGGCGCGGCGCAGCTCGGCCGCGGCCAGCTCGGCGTCGGCGGGGACGTCTTCGACGAACAGGATGCGCAACGGGGGGGCGTCCATCATGGCCTCCAGGCTGTCCGGGCGTCCGTCCGGTCAGGTCGGTTCCTCGCCATCTCCGGGCGCTCAGTGCGGCGGCTCGTTGAGCAGCAGCCAGTACAGGCCGAGGCGCTCGACGGCGGCGAGGAACTGCTCGAAGTCCACCGGTTTGACGATGTAGCTGTTGACGCCGAGCTTGTAGCTCTCGACGACGTCGGACTCCTGGCGCGAGGAGGTCAGCACGACCACCGGGATGACCCTCGTGCGCTCGTCGCCCTTGAGCCGGCGCAGCACCTCGAGGCCGTCCACCTTCGGCAGCTTGAGGTCGAGGAGCACGACCTTCGGCGTGTGCGGCGGTCGGCCGGCGTAGGCGCCCGTCCGGAAGAGAAAGTCGAGCGCCTCCGCGCCGTCGCTCACCACGAAGATCGGGTTGGCCAGTTTCGCCTTCTTGAGCGCCCGCGTCGTCAGCTCGACGTCGTTGGGGTTGTCCTCCACGAGGAGGATGTCGACCACGGCCGAATTGCTCACGATGTCCCTCCCGGGGCCGGCAGCGCGAACGAGAATGTGGCCCCCTTGCCGACCGCCCCGTCCGCCCACACCCGCCCACCGTGGCGGTGGACGATGCGCTGCACCAGCGCGAGGCCGACGCCGGTCCCCTCGAACTCGCGCCCCGGGTGCAGTCGCTGGAACACCCCGAACAGCTTGCCCGCGTAGGTCATGTCGAAGCCGACGCCGTTGTCGCTCACAGTGTAGATGACTTCGCGCCCGTCCGTGCGGCCGCTGACGGCGATCGCCGGACGCTCTGCCGGCCGCGTGAACTTGACGGCGTTCGAAAGCAGGTTGGTCCACACCTGCCGCATCATCGCCGCGTCCCCGACGGCCACGGGCAGCGCTCCGACGGTGAACTCGCAGCGGGTGCGTGCCTCCGGGGGGGTCAGCTCCTCCCAGACCGACCGGGCCAGCGCCCCCATGTCGATCGGCAACGGCTGCAGCGGGTGCCGCGCGCTGCGCGAGAACGCCAGCAGGTCGTCGATGAGCTGGCCCATCCTGTGCGTGTTGTCGCGCACGACGCGCAGCAGCCGCCGCCCCTCGTCGTCGAGGCGGCCGCCGTACTCCTCCTCGACGATGCGCGAGAAGCCGTCGATCGCGCGCAGCGGCGCCCGCAGGTCGTGCGACACCGAGTACGAAAACGCCTCAAGCTCGGAGTTGGCGGCTTCCAACTCGGCGGCGCGCCTTGCGGTCTCGAGTCGCGCCCGCTTGAGGTCGGTGATGTCGAACATCGTCGACCGGCTGCGCTCGAAGCCGCCGTCCTCGCCCACGACCGCGGTGGCGCTGAGCACGACCGGAAGCAGCGACCCGTCCCGGCGCACCATGTCAAACTCGAGGTCCGCGACCCAGCCGCGCGCCTTGAACCCGGGGAAGTTGGCGGCGAAGGTCGCCCGCCCCTCCTCGGTGAGAAGGTCGGTGAACTTGAGCCTCCCGACCACCTCCTCCCGTGCGTACCCGAGCCAGTCGAGCTCCGTGTCGTTGACGGCGAGGAACGCACCCTCGGCGTCGAGCGAGTGGTAGCCGCACGGCGCGTGGTTGTAGAGGTCCTCGACGCGCCGCGTGTACTCCTCGGCCGTCGCCTGGGCGCGCTGCCGCTCGGCCACCTCGCGCTCAAGGGCCGAGACCGTGTCGGCTAGCTCCCTGGTGCGGTCGGCGACGCGCTGCTCCAGTTCGAGGTTCAGTCGCCGGACCTCCAGCTCCGCCTGTTTGAGCTCGGTTACATCCCGCACAACTGACACTGAACCTATGACATTGCCGGCCGCGTCCCTCACCGGCGCCGCGCTGACCTGGCGGTAGCGCAGCTCGTTACGCAGCGGGGTCCGGACGATCTCTTCCTGGTTCCTCACGACCTCGCCCGCAAGGGCGAGTAGCGGTGGGGCTTCCTCGACGGGACGAAGGCTGCCGTCGGGGCGGCGAACCTCCAGACTCTCTGCGAGTGCTTCCACCGCGACCGGGTCGTTGGTGTCAATTCCGAACTCGCGGAGAGCCGCCGGATTTACCAAGGTGAACCGTCCTTGCGCGTCGGCAAACCAGACCTCGTCGGTGATGCTGTCCACCAGAGCGGACAGGCGTTTCCTCTCCTGTTGAACGGCGCTCAGCAGTGTCCGAACGTGCTCTTCCGTGCGCCTTTGCTCTGTCATGTCGCGGGCGATCGTCGAGGCGCCGATGATCGCGCCGGCCGAATCCAGGATTGGCGACACGGCGAGCGAGACCTCCACCCGTGTCCCGTCCTTGCGCACGCGCGCCGTCTCGTGGTGGGCGATCCGTTCCCCGCGCCCGACCCGCTCGAGTACGCTCCCGAGTTCAGCTCGCAGTTCGGGCGGCACCACGATGGCGATGTTCTGCCCGACGACCTCGGCCGCCGAGTAGCCGTAGAGGCGCTCGGCCCCCGTGTTCCAGCTCAGAACCGTGCCGTCCAGACGCTTCGCGATGACCGCGTCGTTCGAGGACTGGACGATGGCCACCAGCAACGCCGAGGTTTCCTCCGCGCGCTTGCGCTCCGTGACGTCCTCGTACACCGCGACGACCTCGCCCGACGGCAACCTGTAAACTTGATTTTCCCGCCACCCCTCCATGCGTTCGTCCCGGTAGATCGCCACCGGGTGCCGTTGCGCCTCGCCGCTGCGCCAGACGCGACGGAGCACGTCGAACAGGCCGAACTCCACCACACCCGGGAAGACCTCCGTCACGCGCCTGCCGATCACGGCGGCCGCCTCCACCTTCTCGATCCGCTCGGCGGCTGGGTTGAACCCCCGAATCACGAAGTCGGCGCCGTCGCCGACCGCCTCGTACACCACGACGCCGCTGCCGATCCTCCCGAACAGCTCACGGAAGCGCGTCTCGCTGGCGGTGAGCGCGGCGACCGCCGCGGCCTTCTGTTGCTCCATCTCGATCGCGGCGAGCGCGAACGAGAGGTCCCCCGCCAGCTCGACCAGCAACTTGACGATCTCCTCGGTGAACATCCCGGCGCGGTCGGCGTAGACGGTCAGCGCGCCGACGACGGCGCCGCCGGTCGCGAGCGGCACCGCCGCCGAGGCGCGGTAGCCGCGCTCGCGGCCGGCCGCCCGCCACGCCGCCATGCGCTCGTCGGCCTCCCAATTGTTGGCGACGACCGGGCGCCGCTCGCGGATCGCCGTGCCGGTCGGCCCACGGCCGGCCGGCGAGTCGTCGCACCGCACCTCGTGGACCGCGAGGTAGCCGTCGTCGAAGCCGGCGACGGCGACCGGGCGCACGCGGCCGCTCGCAAGCTCGGCGAGGCCCACCCAGGCCATGTGGAACTCGCCGTCCTCGACGAGGATCCGGCACGTCTCGGCGAGCAGTCGGTCGCGGTCGCGCTCGCGCACCACGAGCTGGTTGACCTCGGAGATCGTGCGCAACAGGCGGTTGAGGAAGCGGATCCGCTCCTCCGCGGCGCGGCGCTCGCGGATGTCGCGCACGAGCGAGAAGAGCACCGGTCCGTCGTCCCAGTCGATCTTGCGCGAGCTGACCTCGACCGGGATGCGGGCGCCGTCGCTCGCGAGGTGGACCGTCTCGAAGACCAGGCCCTCGCCGTCCAACACCTGGCGCAGCTGGCCGCCGAGCTGCGGCAGCGTCTCGGGGGCGCGCAGATCGCGGATCGCCCGCGCCAGCAGTTCGCTGCGCGGGTAGCCGTAGAGCGCCTCGGCGCGGGGGTTGACGGCGACGATGCGGCCGTCGGGGCGGCTTATCACGACCGCGTCGTTGGCGCGCTCGAACAGGTCGGCGAAGCGCGCCTCGCTGCGGGCGAGCGCGGCCTCGTAGCGCGCCCGCCGCGAGCGCCAGAAGCCGAACCCCGCCAGCGCCAGCGCCGCGGTGATGAGGGCGAGGAAGATGGCCGCGGTGCGAGCCCTCCGGTCGAACGGCGCCAACGCCTCCGAACGGTCCACCTTGAGGACCAGACCCCACGGCGTGCCGGCGACCAGCCGGGTCGCGGCGAACACCGGCGCGCCGCGGTAGTCGGAGTAGGCGAAGAACCCCTCGTGCCCCCCGACCACCTCCTGCGCCGCGAAGTCGGGGGTGTCGAGCGGCCGTGAGTAGGCGAGCGGGGCGACATGGAGGTAGCGCAGCGGGCTCAGGAAACGGACGCGGCCGCCCTCGCGCCGCACCAGCACGGCTTCTCCGCTCGATGTCGGCACCGGCTGCGCCGCCAACATCGGGTAGACCCAGTTGCGGGGGTCGGCCGTGAGGACCACGACGCCGGCCGGCGCTCGCGTCGCCCCGGGCGCCGCCGTCGCGACCGGCGCCATCACCGCGATCAACGGCGTGCCGTCGTCCCCGAGGTAGAAGTCGAGCGTCGTGGCGCCGGCGGCGAGCGTGGCGCGCGCCGCCGCCAGGCACGCCTCGCACAGGGGCGGGCTCCCAGTGCTCGAGGCGACCTCGGCCCCGCGGGCGTCGAGGACGTACGCGCCCTGGTAGCCGTAGCTCTGGACGACCCGGTCGAGCAAACCGGCGACGTGGGCCGCCGCCGCGCCCTCCCCCGGTGCGAGCGCGACGTCCCCCGCGCCGACCAGCTCGGCGACCGTCGGGTACGCCGCGACCACGCGCGCGTCGGCGGTCCGCTCCCGCCCCCAGGCCGCAAGCGCAGCCTCGCGGTCGCCGGCGATGGCCTGGAGGCGCCCCTTCCACGCCGCAACTATCTGCGCGCGCTCGCTCGGCAGGTACGCGAAGACGAACAGCGCGGCCTCGACCACAACGAGGATGGCGAACGCCGCCAGCAGCACAGCGGTGTCGCGCCGCCGCGGGCCTCGCTGCAGGCGCTCCGGCTCAAGCGCCGCTCCGGCTCCCGCAGCATTCGTGAGTGTCACGTCACCCCCCCGCGAGGATCCAGGTTATCTTGCTGGCCTGCTGTCATTATATAACGCAGAGGCGCTGGCCCAGTCGCGTCGCATCCCGAACTCGCCGCAGAGCGGGCGAGGCGCCCAGATGGGGCAATGGCGGGGCAATCGGAGCCAGCGGAGGGGCGCGGATCGCGGCGGCGAGCTTCGGCTGGGTGATGAACGCGATGATCCGCATCGTGCCGCCGCACCGCAAGCAGACGAGGGGGTTACCTCGTAGATCCGGCGGATGAGTTCGACCCGGCGGTGGCGAAGCGCGCAGAGGTGGGGACCACTGGGGGGCTCGGAACCCGCCGGGCCTCCGGGCGAGGAGACGGCGCACGCAGCCGCCAGGGCGCACCTCGTTCTAGCGAGACCACGATCGAGGACGCGCCGTCGTCCGGCGGCACGGTGACTGAGGCGTGGACCGAGAACCCCGAGTGCCGCCAGGAAAGGAGC
>JAKAFI010000104.1:0-3800 GCA_021818005.1 Acidobacteriota bacterium
GAGTCGATGATGTGGACGAACGCCTCGTAGGTGGAGAAGAACCCGTGCCGGCCGGTCAGGACGTACCCCTCGAGCCACCCCTCGAGCGTGTGCTCGCTGAGCATCTCCATGACGCGGCCGTCGGGGGCGAGCTCGCCGCCATCGGCGTCCTCGGGCCGCGACTCCGCCAGCCACGTCTTCTTGCTCGCCTCGTAGATCGCCTGCAGCCGGTTCGAGGCGGTCTCGTCCGGGCCGAAGACGCGGAAGTTGTCCGGGTTGGCGCGCATCGTGTCGCGCAGGAACCGGGCGAGCCGCTCGGTGGCCGGCGCGGTCGTCGCGCCCGGGCGCGGCACCGGCACGGCGTAGGCGCGAAACTCCGGCAGGCGCAGCGGCCGGCGCAGCGCGCCGCCGTTCGCGTGCGGGTTGGCGCTCATCCGGCACTCCCCCGCCGGCGCCAGCGCCCGCAGCTCCGGCGCCAGCCGCCCCTGCGCGTCGAACGCGGTCTCGGGGTGGTAGCTGCGCATCCACTCCTCCACCTGCCGCAGGTGCGCGGGGTTGGTCGCGACCTCGCCGATCGGCACCTGGTGCGCCCGCCACGAGCCCTCGACCCGGTGGCCGTCCACCTCCTTCGGCCCGGTCCACCCCTTCGGCGTGCGCAGCACGATCATCGGCCAGCGCGGCCGGAAGGCGCGGCCGCTCGAGCGCGCCTCGCGCTGCGCCGTCCGGATCTCGTCCAGGCAGCGCTCCAGCGTCGCGGCCATCGTCCGGTGCATCGCGGCCGGCTCGTCGCCCTCGACGAAGTGCGGCGTCCAGCCGTAGCCGAGGAACAGGTGCTCCAGTTCCTCGTGCGAGATGCGCGCCAGCACCGTCGGGTTGGAGATCTTGTAGCCGTTCAGGTGCAGGATCGGCAGCACCGCCCCGTCGCGGACCGGGTTGAGGAACTTGTTGGAGTGCCACGAGGTGGCCAGCGGCCCGGTCTCCGCCTCGCCGTCGCCGACCACCGCGGCGACGATCAGCTCGGGGTTGTCGAACGCGGCGCCGAACGCGTGCGAGAGGCTGTACCCCAGCTCGCCGCCCTCGTGGATCGAGCCGGGCGTCTCCGGCGTGCAGTGGCTGCCGATCCCGCCGGGGAACGAGAACTCCTTGAAGAACCTCTGCATCCCCTCGAGGTCCTGGCCCTTGTCCGGGTAGACCTCGGAGTACGTCCCCTCGAGGTACGCGTTCGCGAGCACGGCCGGGGCGCCGTGGCCCGGCCCGGAGACGTAGAGCACGTCGAGGTCGTGGGCGCGGATCAGCCGGTTGAGGTGCACCCAGACGAACGTCTGCCCGGGGTCGGAGCCCCAGTGCCCAAGCAGGCGGGCCTTGACGTGCTCCGGCCGCAGCGGCTCGCGCAGCAACGGGTTGGCGCGCAGGTAAAGCATGCCGGCGCACAGGTAGTTGCACGCCCGCCAGTAGGCGTCGAGCCGCTGCAGCTCCTCCTCGGAGAGCGGGGCGGGATCGGGATGCGTCCGGTTGGCGTGCTCGCGGGCGGAGTGCGGTTCCATCGGCGTCGGCCTCCCTGGCTCGACCACCATCGTACGCCCGCCTACCAGGGGGGTCGCGCCGGGGCAGGCGCGCGGGGGTATGATCGAGCGGAAGAGAAGGAGACGCATGCCATGGGAAAGCGTTTGGCTGTCTCGCTCGCTCTCGCGGTGGTCCTCCTCGCCCCGCCGCTCGCCGCCCAGGACGACATGACGTACGAGCCGTTCTCGCCCGACCAGCTCGACAACCTGCTGGCGCCGATCGCGCTCTACCCCGACCCGCTGCTGGCGCAGGTCCTGCTCGCCGCGACGTTCCCCGATTAGATCGACGAGGCGTCGCGGTTCGTCCGCGACGACCCCAACCCCGCCGACGTCGACGGCCAGTGGTGGGACGTCAGCGTCAAGTCGGTCGCCCACTACCCGCAGGTGCTCGAGATGATGGCCGACAAGCTGGACTGGACCACCGCCCTCGGCCAGGCGTACGTCAACCAGTCCACCGACGTGATGGCCTCGGTGCAGCGCCTGCGCGCGCAGGCGCAGGCGGAGGGCAACCTCTACTCGACCCCCGAGATGCAGGTCGTGGGCGCGGGCGGCGAGATCGAGCTGTGGCCGGCGCAGCCGCAGTACGTCTACGTGCCGCAGTACGACCCGGCCGTCGTCTTCTTCGCCCGCGCGCCGCTGTTCTTCGGGGTCCGTTTCGCGATCGGGGCGTGGCTCAATGTCGACTTCGACTGGCGCGAGCACCGCATCTTCTACCACGGCTGGGAACACGACCGCGGCTGGGTGCAGCGCAGCCGGCCCTACGTCCACGTCACCAACGTATACGTCAACAACGACTACCGCACCATCGTCATCAACCGCAACGTTGACCGGCAGCCGGTGAACTACCGAGCGTTGAACCGCTACGACGACGTGCACCGCAACACCACCTTCAACGGGTTCGGGGGCGACCACCGCGCCGTCGGCAACCCGCCGCCGCCGGGCCGCGAGACGTTCCGCAACAACCCGCCACCGGTCCCAAACCGCGAGACGTTTCGCAACCTCCCGCCGCCGCCGCCGGCCCGCGAGATCGTCCGCAACAAGGTCATCATGCGCAACTTCAACACGAACGACCCGCGGCTGAACGAGTACCGTGGGCACGTTCCACCCCCGTCCGCCCGCGTCCACCTGCCCGAGGCGCCGGCGTTCACACCGGCGCAGAGCGGGTTCAACCCGCGCCTGGAGAGCCTCCGGGGGCAGGCGAGCCGGGTGCTGGCGCAGCCGCCACAGAGAGTGAAGGCTCTCCCGGCGCACCCCCAGGTGCGGAAGGAGAAGGACGAAAGGAAGCGGCCATGACCCACCCAACCGAATCGAAGCGCGGCGCGGCGGTCGTGCTCGCGTCGCTCATCCTAGCGTGCGGGCTCGTGGCCGGCCCGGCGTCCGCCGCGGGGAAGGCCCCCAAACAGCGCCTCTTCGCCACGCCGGAGGCTGCCGTCACGGCGCTGGTGCAGGCGGCGACGACCGCGGACCTCAAGGAGATCGCGGCGATCTACGGACCGGAGCGAGAGAAGTTGCTCACCGGCGACGCCGTCGAGGACGCCAACGCGCTCCACCGGTTCGCCGACAACCTGGCCAAAGGCGCGACGCTCGAGAAGGTCAACGACGCCACCTACACCCTGCTCGTCGGCGAGGCGCGCTGGCCGTCACCGATCCCGATCGTCAAGGACGGCCGCAAGTGGCGCTTCGACACGGCGGCCGGCCTCGACGAGATTCTCGACCGGCGGATCGGCCGGAACGAGCTCTCCGCGATCATGACGTGTCGCGCCTACGTGCTCGCGCAATGGGAGTACTTCACCGAGGCGCGCGACACCAGCAAGGACGGCCTCGCCGTCTACGCCCAGCGCTTCATCAGCACGCCGGGAGAGCGCAACGGCCTGTACTGGGAAGTCCCGCCGGGCGGCACGCCGAGCCCTCTCGGCAGCCTCGTCGCCGAGGCGCGGGCCGAGGGGTACACCCCGGGGGAGGCCAAGGCCGGTGCCGCGACGGAGCGTTCGCCGTACCACGGCTACTTCTTCAGGATTCTCAAGGCGCAGGGGCCGCACGCCCCCGGCGGCGCGTTCAGCTACGTGATCAACGGCAACATGATCGCCGGCTACGCCCTGATCGCCTACCCCGCCAGGTGGGGCAGCTCGGGGGTCATGACGTTCATCGTGAACCAGCAAGGCCGCGTCTACGAGAAGAACCTCGGGCCGCAGACGGCCGAGCTGGCCGCCGCGATCACCGAGTACGACCCGGACCCGAGCTGGAAGCTGGTCGAGGGAC
>JAKAFI010000104.1:3900-9580 GCA_021818005.1 Acidobacteriota bacterium
GGCGGCGCCGCGCGCGAGGCGGGCGAACTGCTCCTGCGCGCGGCGCGTCGGCTCGCCGGGAGCCGGCGTCCGCTGCACGTAGCTCCCGTCGGGCTGGAGGTCCCAGGCGGAGGCGTTGTCCTCTTCGTAGAGCGCGAGGATCGCGTCGAGCTCTCGCTGCAGGGAGGGGTCGCGGATCGGAGCGACGGTCTCCACGCGGTGGTCGAGGTTGCGCTTCATCCAGTCGGCCGAGCCGATGTAGACCTCGGGCGAGCCGCCGTTGACGAACGCGTAGATGCGCGCGTGCTCGAGGAAGCGCCCAAGCACCGAGAAGACGCGGATCGTCTCGGAAACCCCGGGGACCCCGGGCCGCAGGCAGCAGAGGCCGCGGATGTTGAGCGCGATCGGCACCCCCGCGCGGCTGGCGGCGAAGAGCTCGCGGATCAGCGCCACGTCCTGCAGCTGGTTCATCTTGGCGCGGATCCCGCACGGCCTGCCCGCCGCCGCGTGCTCCGCCTCGCGGCGGATCATCGCCGTGAACGCGGAGCGCATGAACGGCGGCGCGACGATCAGGCGCGCGAACTCCCGCGGCGGCGTGGAGCCGGTCAGCTCGTTGAACACCGCCGCGACGTCCGCCGCCAGCTCCGGCTCGCACGACAAGAGCCCGAGGTCCTCGTAGAGCTTCGCGGTGCCGGTGTGGTAGTTGCCGGTGCCGACGTGGACGTAGCTCCTGAGCCCATCCTCCTCCTCGCGGACGACGAGGGCCAGCTTGACGTGGGTCTTGAGCCTCTCGACCCCGTAGGCGACGTGCGCCCCCTCGCGCTCGAGGAGCCGCCCCCACGCGATATTCGGCGCCTCGTCGAACCTGGCGGTGATCTCGACCAGGACCGCGACCTGCTTCCCGGCGCGGGCCGCGTCGGCGAGCGCGCGCACGATCGGCGAGTCCGCGGAGGTGCGGTAGATCGTGAGCTTGATCGCCAACACCTTGGGGTCGGCGGCGGCGAGCTCGATGAAACGCAGCACCGACGTTGCGAAGCTCTGGTACGGGTGGTGGAGGAGCAGGTCGCCGCGGCGGATCTCGGCGAAGAACCCCTCGGCGTCCAACTTGTCGCGCCCGACGAGGCGAGGGTGCGTGACCGCCACGATCGGCTCGTCGCGCAGTTCGGGCCGGCCCTCGACGGGGAGGGAGAGCAGGTCGGAGAGGCCGAGGAAGTGCTGCGGCGCGTAGACGTCCACGTCGTCGACCTGCAGCTGCTCGGCGAGCCAGACGCGCATCCGCTTCGGCATGTCGGGGGCGACCTCGAGGCGGACCACGCCGGCGAAGCGGCGCGCCTTCAGCTCGTTCGTCACCTGGCTGACGATGCTCCCCGGCGCGACGTCCACTTCCTGCTGCCTCTCGCGGTCCTCGTCCCCCTCGACCCCGCGGGTGACGCGGAAGAACCAGGCCCCCACGACCCGTTCCTCGGGAAAGAGCTCGTCGAGGTTGGCGGCGATCACCTGCTCGAACGGCACGAACCCTCCGGCGGGACGCGGCACCCACCGCCCGCGGTTCGCCGGCACCTTGATCCTCACGAACCGCATTCGCTTCCCCGCCGCCACGCGCACCGCGAGGTTCAGGCCCAGGCTCGAGATGAACGGGAACGGGTGCTCGGCGTCGACCGCGAGCGGCGTGAGGATCGGGAGGATCGAGCGGGTGAAGAGCTTGGACAGCTGCGCGGCGTCCTTCTTCGCCAGCGCCGTGTAGTCCAGGATCGGCAGGCCGGCGGCGGCGAGCGCCGGGCGGATCTCGCCGTTGACCAGCCGCGCGAGCTCGGTGATCTGGGCGAGGATCTCGGCGCGGCACGCCTCGAGCTCCTCGGTCGGGGTGCGGCCGTCGAGCGAGCGCTTGGTGAGCTTGGCCTTGACCTGCCGCTTGATGCCGCCGATCCGCTTCATGAAGAACTCGTCGTGCAGCATCCCCATGATTCCCGCGAACTTGACGCGCTCCAGCAGGGGCGTGCGCGGGTCGGCGACGAACGCCAGCACGCGCCGCGCGAACGAGAGCCAGGAGAGCTCGCGGTTGATGAACGCCTCGGGCCCGATCGCCGCCTTGCTCTTCGTCACGGTCACCATGCGAGGTCTCTCCACGTCGCTGCATCCAGACGGGCGCGGGACGGCGGCGCCCCCCGGCCGGGCCACACTCGGCGGCTGACCGCTACAATTGTAGCCAGCCCCGGCCCCCTGCATGCGACGCGCGGCGCCGACCGTGGCGGAGGAGAGGTGTGCCCGCACCGTTTCGCTTCGTGATCACCGGCCGGCTCGGCGCCCGGACGGTGGCGCGCGCGCTCGAGCCGTCGTGGCGGACCACGGTCGAGGAGGCGCGTCCGGTCGTGCGCCGCTACCTCGACACGTTCGACTGGGCGCTGTGGCGCAGTGGCGGCCGGTTGCTCGTCGAGCGCGACGGGCGGGCCACAAGGCTGCGGTGGGAGCCGGCCGGCGGGCGCTCGGCCCGGACGATGCGGCTGGAGTGCGAGCCGCGCTTCGCCGCCGACCTCCCGGCCGGGGTCGTGCGGCGGGAGGTCGCCGACGCCGCCGGGGAACGGGCGCTCCTCCCGGCGGGCCAGGCGGAGGTCCGGCGAACGCTCGTCCGCGTCGCCGACGGCAAGGCGAAGACGGTGGCGCGTGTCTGGCTGGAGACGGCGCGGACGGCGGGAGAGGATGCGCCCACCGGTCCGGGCCGGCGCACCCTCCGCGTCGAACCGCTCACCGGCTATGCCGCCGCCGGCGCCGAGGTCGCGGCGCGGCTGGCCGCGGTGCTGCCGCTCGCCCCGGACGAACGGGACGAGCTCGCCGACGCCGCGGCGGCTGCCGGCCGCACGCCCGGCGACTACACCTCCAAGGTCGCCGTGCGCCTCACCCCGGGCGAGCCCGCCGAACGGGCGGTCCGCCGCGTCCTCTCACGCCTGCTCGCGACGCTCGCCGCCAACGTCGAGGGGACCGTGCGGGACCTCGACACCGAGTTCCTCCACGATCTGCGCGTCGCGACCCGCCGCACCCGCACCTGTCTCGGGCAGCTCCGCGGCGTGTTGCCGCCGGGAACGGTCGCGCCGTTCGCCGAGGAGTTCCGCTGGCTGGGTGACGCCACGAGGCTCGGCCGCGACCTCGACGTGTTCCTCCTCGACCTCGAGGCCTGGAGGCGGGAGGTGACGCCCGCCGCCGCGGCGAACCTCGGGCCGCTCATCGCGCATCTGCGCGCGCGCCGCGAGGAGGTCCACCGGGCGCTCGCCGGCGAGCTCGAGTCCGCCAGGTTCACGAGGCTCCTCCGGCGGTGGCGGCGCGTGCTCGGCCGCCGTGCCCCCGGCGGCGAGGATGGGGCGCGGCCGATCGCCGAGGTCGCGGGCGAGCGGACGCTGCGCGCCTACCGGCGCCTGGTGCGGCACGGTGAGGTGCTCCCTCCCGATCCCCCGGCGACGGCGATGCACCGGCTCCGGATCGACGCCAAGAAGCTCCGCTACCTGCTGGAATTCTTCGCCGGCCTGTGGGACGGCGAGGCGGTCGCGGCGGTCGTGCGCGAGCTGAAGGCGGTGCAGGACGCCCTCGGCCGCTACCACGACGCCTGGATCCAGAGCGAGCAGCTGCCCGCGCTCGGCGACGAGCTCATCGCCGCCGGCGCGGGCGCCGGGGCGCTGCTGGCGATGGGGGAACTCGCCGCGGCTCTGGCTCAGCGGCAGGCGGCCGAGCTGGCCGCGTTCGCCGACCGGTTCGCGCCGTTCGCCGCCGAGGCGACGCGGGCGCGGCTGGTCGAGCTGGTGGCGTGGCCGGGAGGGGTGCGATGAAGGTGGTCGCCGTGTGGACGATCAAGGGGGGCGTCGGCAAGACCGCCGCCGCGGTCAACCTGGCGTGCCTGTCGGCGCTCGACGGGCAGCGAACGCTGCTCTGGGACCTCGACCCCCAGGGTGCGGCGAGCTTCTATTTCCGCGTCAAGGCCAAGGTCAAGGGCGGCGGCAGGAAGCTCCTCAAGCGCTCGGCCGCGCTGCAGCCGCTGGTGCACGCCACCGACATCGAGAACCTCGACCTCCTGCCGGCCGATTTCTCCTACCGCCTCCTCGACCTCCAGCTCGACGCGCACAAGGCTCCGGAGCGCCGGCTCGCCCTCAAGCTGGAACCGCTCGCCGAGGAGTACGACACGGTCTTCCTCGACTGCCCGCCGTCGGTTTCGCTCGCCAGCGAGAGCGTGCTGCGGGCCGCGGACGCGCTGCTGGTGCCGGTGATCCCGACCACACTCTCGCTGCGCGGCCTCAAACAGGTCCGCTCGTTCGCGCGCAAGGTCGGCAGGCGCGGCCTGCTCGTGCTGCCGTTCCTTTCGATGGTCGACCGGCGCAAGACGATGCACCGGGAAGCGATCGAACGGTGCGCCGCCGACGGGGGGTTCCTCGCCGCCGCGATCCCCTCGGCCAGCGTCGTGGAGAAGATGGGCGTCCACCGCGCCCCGCTCAACGCCTACGCGCCGTCCTGCGAGGCGGCACAGGCGTTCGCGGAGCTGTGGCGGGAGCTGCGGGCGCGCCTCGGCACCGGCGGCTGAGGGCGCCGGTGCGGCGCCTACCCGTCCGCGGGGCCGGACCCGGCGTCCGCGTCCCCCGCCGGGAAGGAGAAGCGGACGATCCGGCCGCGGGGCGCGCGCCCGGCCGTGATCTCGACGAGCGCGTACGAGCCGCGCGGGTCGCCGTCCACCGGCCGGCCCACCGAGCCCGCGTTGACGACGGTGGTGTCCGAGATCCGCCGCGCGAACGGGACATGGGAGTGCCCGCACACCAGGAGGTCCGGGCGGGCCGCGCCGAGCTTGGCGGCGAGCGCCCATGGCGTGAGGCTCGGGTAGATGTAGTCGGTGTCGGCCAGCGGCGAGCCGTGGACGACGAGCACCCGCGCCCCGCCCAGGCGCAGCGCCAGGGTCGCCGGCAGCCGCGCCAGCCACTCGAGGTCGGCCCGGTCGAGCTGGCGGGCCGTCCACAGCAGCTCGGCCGTCTTCTTCCTCGCCGCCCGCTCCGCCAGCTCCTTGCCGGAGAGGGCCGCGGCCTCGGCCACCTTGCGGTCGACGTTGCCGCGGATCGCGGGGAACCCCCGCCGGCGCAGCAGCGCCACGACCTCCGCCGGCTGCCGGCCGTCTCCGACCACGTCGCCGGCGACGATCACCCGGTCCGCCCGCACCCGCTCGATGTCGGCGAGCGCCGCCCGGAGCGCGGGGAGGTTGGCGTGGATGTCGGAGATGACCGCGACGCGCATGGTGCGGCGGGAGCTCCGCCGTCACTCCCCGGCCAGCAGCTCGGCCAGCTCGTCGGCGAGCGCCTTCAGGCGGAGCAGGTCCTTGACCCTGCCCCTCTCGGGCTTGAGCCTGAGGTCCCGGACCTTCACGATCATCTTCTTGACCGTGCCGTTCGGCGGCGGCTCCGGCCGCTGGAGCGCCTCCAGCGCCTCCGCGAGCCGGCCCGAGACGCGCGCCCCGAACTGGGTCAGCGCGCCGTCCAGCGCGTCCTTCACGGCCAGCAACTCGGTGGTGAGCTGTTCGGCCGGCGTCGCGCGGCGCCGCTCGGCCGTCGGCGGTGCCGTCCGGCGCACCGCGGCCGCGTCCCGCCTCCCGGTCGGCGCCTTTCGGGACCTGGTCCCGCGCCTCGAACTCGGTGTGTTGGCCATCGTTCGGGTTCCCCCTTCTCTCCGGTGCCGCCTC
>JAKAFI010000105.1 GCA_021818005.1 Acidobacteriota bacterium
AGTCCGGTCATGCCGCGATTGTACCCGCTGCGGCGCCGCGCGCCGGAGGACAACCACAAGAGCGGCCGGGGGATCAGGCCGCGTCCGGAGCGTGTATCCTGCTGGCGATGGCCGCACCGGACCTGGTCGGGGGGCTGGAGCGCTGGCTCGTCGAGCTGGCGCGGAAGTGGGAGCGGTTCTTTGCCAACGACCGCCAGGTGCCGGTGCCGCCGGAGCGCGAGCGCGCCGCGCTCGAACAGCGGTTGCGGGAGATGAGCCGGGCAGAGTTGCCGACGGCGGCCGAGCGCTTCCGCCAGGACCAGCTGATGCACCGCTTCGCGACGCTCAACCAGCTCTGGCAACGGCAGCTGCGGCAACGCGAGGAGGCGCGGCAAGGCGCGGCCGCCGCCCGGCGTGCGCTCAACGATCCGCCGCCGCCGCCCGTATCAGACTCGGGCGAGGAGTATCGGCGTGTGTTCAGGCAGTACGTCGAGGCGCTCGGCCGCGCCGGCAAGGGCGCACCGGTCGGGTTCGACCGTTTTCGCGACGCGCTGGAGACGCAGCGCCGCCAGTTCGAGGCGCAGGGATCTGAGGTCGAAGGGTTCGAGGTCCTGGTCGAGGGCGAGCGGGTGCGCGTTCGGGCGCGGGTTCGGCGAGGGAGGCAGGCATGAGGCGGTGGGCGTTTGGCGGGTTGGTTCTGGCGCTGGCGACGGCGGTGCACGGCGCGGTCTTCGAGCGCTTCCTTTCCCCGCAGCGGCCGGAAGACCGCGCGATCATGAACTACCTCGAGCTCGCCAAGTCGGGGCGTGCCTCGTCGATGGACCTCGCCGAGCTCGGGGTGCTGATCTTTGACAAGGGGTTCCCCGGCGATGCCGAGGATTACCTGAAGGCCGCCCTCAAGCTTGACAAGCACAACTACGAGGCCGCCTACCGCCTCGGCCTCGTGCTGCAGCGGATGGGGCGCGATCGCGAGGCGGTGCGCTACTACAAGATGGTGCTCAAGCAGCGTCCCGGTTACGCCGAGGCACGCTTCATGCTGGCGATGGCCGAGGAGCGCTGCGGCCGGCGCGAGGCCGCGATCCGCGACTACGCCAAGGCGTACCGCTACAACCCCCAGCTCGCCAACCCGAAGAAGAACCCTCTGGTGTACGACTCGAATCTGCAGACCGAAGCGATCCTCCTGCACTACCGGGAGTCGGCCTCGACCTCGACCCTGCCGGTAACCGAGATCGACCCACTGCAGGTGCGGCGCATGATCGAGGCGCGGCCCCAGCCGGCGACCGCGCCACCGCTGACGCCAGCTCCCGCCGTGCCGCCGGCCGCCGCGCCGGCCTCTCCTCCAGCCGCGCCGGCGCCCGCGGCGATCGGGCCACAGCCGGGGCGCCCCGCCCCCGTCCTGCCCGGGGGGATAGGGGGCAACCCGCCCGCGCCGCAGCCGGTGCCGCCGACGCCGACGCCTACACGTTGAAGCGGAACGTGATCACGTCGCCGTCGCGGACGACGTACTCCTTCCCCTCGAGGCGGAGGGAGCCGCGCGGACGACAGGCCGCGAACGAGCCGGCGTCGAGCAGCTCCTCCCACGGCACGACCTCGGCCCGGATGAACCCGCGCTCGAAGTCGGAGTGGATCACCCCGGCCGCCTTCACCGCCGTCGTGCCCGCGGCGATCGACCAGGCGCGGCACTCGTCCTCGCCGGCGGTGAAGAACGAGATCAGGCCGAGCAGCGCGTAGGCGGCGCGCAACAGGCGGTCGAGCGCGCGGTCGGGGAGCCCGAGGTCGGCGAGGAACGCGCTCTGGTCCTCAGGCGCCATTCGCGCGATCTCCTGCTCGATCGTGGCCGACACCGCGCTCACCGCGACGCCAGGCTGCGCCGCCAGGCCGTCGAGGCCGGCGCGAGCCGTCGCTCCGCCGAGGTCGCCCGCCTCCTCCTCGCCGGCGTTGAGGATCACCAGCATCGGCTTCGCGGTCAGGAAGGTAAACCCCTTGAGCAGGCGCCGCTCCTCGGCGGAAAGGCCGATGCGGCGCAGCGGCGTGCCGGCCTCGAGCGCGACGCGGCAGCGCTCGAGCGCGTCGCGCTCGGCCTCGAGCTCGGGGGCCTTGCGCTTGGCGAGGTCGCGGCCGAGGCGCTCGAGGCGGTTGCCCGCCACCGCGAGGTCGTTGAGCAGCAGCTCGGTCTCCACCAGCTCGAGGTCGCGGGCGGGCCCGAGGCTCCCCTCGGGGTGGGGGATCGCGTCGGAGGGGAAGCCGCGCACGACCACCGCGAGACCGTCCATCGTGCGCAGCTCGGGGACGTTGAGGCTCGCCGAACCGCCCTTGACGATGCCCGGCACGTCGACGAAGCGTACGGTCGCGGGCGTGTGCTTGCGCGGCGCGAACAGCGCCGACAGCCGGTCGAGCCGGGGGTCGGGCACCTGTGCGATCCCGACCTGCGTCCCCGGCTTGCCGTGCCCGGCGGCGGGCTCGTGCCCGGTCAGCAGCGAGAACAACGTCGTCTTGCCCGACAGCTCGAGCCCCACGATCCCGAACTCCATTGGCGCCTCCGCCCGGGATTCTAGCGGACGCGGCGCCGGGCGCTGATACACTCGCCGCAAGGAGCGTGGCGATGACCATTCGAAAGTTCGCAGGGGCGGCCTTCGTGGGTGTCCTGACGACGTGGTCGGCGGCGGCGCAGGGGACACCGGGGGGCGAGCTGGCGGCGGCGCGCGCCGCCTACGAGCGGCGCGCCGACCCGGCGCAGGCCAAGGCGGCGGTCGACCTGTTCCAGCAGGCCGCGAAGGCCGATCCGGCCTCGGCCGACGCACGCTGGGAGGGTGCGCGCGCCGCGTACTTCTACGGCGAGTACACCGAGGCGGCGGCGTCGGACAGCGAGAAGATGGCGATCTACAGCGCCGGCATCACGCTCGCCAAGGAGGCGATCGCGCTGGCGCCGAAGAACGTCGAGGCGCACTTCTGGCTCGGCGTGCTCGACGGCGTCTACGGCGAGGCGAAGGGGATCTTCAAGTCGCTCGCCCTGGTGCCGGAGATCAAGCAGGAGATGCAGACCTGCCTCGATCTCGACCCCGCGGTCGAGGGGTACGGGCCCGACCGTGTCCTCGGCCGGCTGTACTACAAGCTGCCGTGGTTCAAGGGGGGCAGCACGAAGAAGTCGATCGCCTACCTCGAGAAGTCGCTCGCCGGCGCGCCGACCAACGCGCTCACCAAGCTCTACCTTGCCGAGAGCTACAGGTCGGAGGGGATGAAGGCGGAGGCGGTGAAGCAGCTGCAGGAGATCGTCGCCATGACCCCCGACCCGCGCTGGGCACCGGAGCACCCGCAGATCAAGGCGAAGGCCGAGAAGCTGCTCGCGAAGCTGCAGTAGCGAGGCCGCGCGGCGGGAGGAAACTCCGAGGGCGGGCCGTGCGGCCCGCCCTCGGAGTCTGCGGAACAAGCGCGCGCCTACCCGACCTCGGGGATCGTGGTGCCGTTGGCGGTGCGGGCCATCTTGCGGCTGATGAACGCCTGGGCGCGCTCCATGTAGAGGTAGAACACCGGCGTCACGAACAGCGTCAGGAACTGGGAGAAGAGCAGGCCGCCGACGACGGCGAGGCCGAGCGGGCGGCGCGACTCCGCGCCCGCGCCCATGCCGAGGGCGATCGGCAGCGTGCCCATCAGCGCCGCCATCGTGGTCATCATGATCGGGCGGAAGCGGATGACGCACGCCTCGTAGATCGCGTCGGCGGGCGGCTTTCCCTCCTTGCGCTGCGCCTCGAGGGCGAAGTCGATCATCATGATGCCGTTCTTCTTCACCAGGCCGACGAGCATGATGACGCCGACGAAGGCGTAGATCGAGAGGTCCACCCGGAAGATGAGCAGCGTCACCAGGGCGCCGAAGCCGGCGAACGGCAGCGCCGAGAGGATCGTCAGCGGGTGGATGAAGCTCTCGTAGAGGATGCCGAGCACCGTGTAGATCACCAGGATCGCCAGCACCAGCAGCCAGCCCAACCCCTTGGTGCTCGCCTGGAACGCCTGCGCGGTGCCTTGCAGACTCGTGGTGATCGTCGCCGGGACGACCTCGCGCGCGAGCTTCTGCACCGAGGCGACCGCGTTGCCGAGCGGGGTGCCCGGGGCCAGGTTGAAGGAGACGGTCACCGACGGGATCTGCCCGGTGTGGCTGATCGAGAGCGGCCCGAGGTCGCGGGAGAGCTTGGCGACGGCGCTGAGCGGGACCAGCTGCCCGGTGTTGGAGTGCACGTAGAGCATGGCGAGGGCGGCGGGGTCTTCCTGGTACTGGTCCTCGAGCTCGAGGATCACCTGATAGGTGTTGTTGGGTGCGTAAATGTAGGAGATCTGCCGCGTACCGTAGGCGTCGTAGAGCGCGCTCTCGATCGCTTCCGCGGTGACGCCGTAGGAGGAGGCCTTGTCGCGCTCGATCTGCACCTCGACCTGCGGGTTCTTGATCTGCAGGTCCGAGGTGACGTCGATGAGGCCGGGCAGCCCCTTCATCCGGTTCTCGAGGGTGGTGGCGACCGCGTAGAGCTCCTGCGTGTCGGCGCCCTGCAGGGTGAACTGGTACAGGCTCTTGGTCAGCTGGCCGCCGATCTGGATCGGGGGCGGGTTCTGGATGAAGGCGACGATCCCGGGCACCGCCATGAGCTGCGGCCGCAACCTGGCGATCTCCTGGTCCACCGAGAGCGCGCGCTGGTCGCGCGGCTTGAAGCGGATGAAGCAGATCCCCTGGTTGCTGGCGAGGAAGCCGCGGCCGCCGGCGGTGGAGAAGAACGCGTCCACGTCGGGGTTGCGCTGGATGATGTGGTTGATGGCCTGCTGGTGGCGGACCATGGCGTCGTACGAGATGCCCTCCTTGGCCTGGGTGAAGACCATGGCGCGGCTGGCGTCCTCGCTGGGGAGGAAGCCTTTGGGGATGATCGTGAACAGCCAGCCGGTGAGCACCAGGACGACGCCGGAGAAGATCATGACCAGCCGGCGGTGGGCGATCGACCACTTGAGGCCGCGCTCGTAGCCGCCGAGCAGGCCGTTGAACGCCCGCTCGGAGAGGTCGTAGATCCGCCCGTGGTGGACCTCCGACTGGTGCTTGAGGAAGCGGCTGGCGAGCATCGGGGTCAGCGTCAGCGAGACGAACCCGGAGATCAGGATGGCGGCGCCGATCGTCACCGCGAACTCGTGGAAGAGGCGGCCCACGATCCCGCCCATGAACAGCACCGGGATGAAGACGGCCACCAGCGAGAACGTCATCGACAGGATCGTGAAGCCGATCTCCTTCGAGCCGGACAGCGCCGCCTCCACGATCCCCTCGCCCATCTCCATGTGGCGGACGATGTTCTCGAGCATCACGATGGCGTCGTCGACGACGAAGCCGACGGCCAGCGTCAACGCCATCAGCGAGAGGTTGTCGAGGCTGTACCCGAGCACGTACATCACCGCGAACGTTCCGACGATCGACATCGGCAGCGCCATGCTCGGGATCACGGTGGCCGACACGTTGCGCAGGAAGAGGAAGATCACCAGGATGACGAGCATCAGCGTGAGGAGCAGGGTGAACTTCACGTCGGACACGGACTGCCTGATCGAGGTCGAGCGATCGTAGAGGGTGTGCAGCGTCACCGAGGCGGGGAGCTGGCGCTCGAACGTCGGGATCAGGTCCTTCACCGCCTGCGCCACCGCCACCGTGTTGGTCCCCGGCTGCCGCCGAATGGCAAGCACCACCGAGCGCTGGTCGTGGTCGTGGTCGATGTACCAGGCGGCGGTCTTGTCGTTCTCGACGCTGTCGATGACGTGCCCGAGCGCTGCCAGGCGCACCGGCTCGCCGTTCGCGTACGTCACGATCAGGGGTCGGTACGCGGCCGCGTTGAGGAGCTGCCCCGACGCCTGCACGGTGTACGCCACGTGCGGGCCGTAGAGCGTGCCGGTGGGCAGGTTGACGTTGCCGCTGGCCACCGCGGCCGCCACCTGGTCGAGACCGATCCCCTTGGCGGCGAGCTTGTTGGGGTCCATCTGCACGCGCACGGCGTACTTCTGCGAGCCGTACACCTGCACCTGCGCGACCCCGCTCACCATCGAGATGCGCTGCGCCATCAGCGTCTCGCCGTACTCGTCCACCTGGCTCATCGGCAGCGTCGGGGAGGTCAGCGCCAGGTAGAGGATCGGCTGGTCCGCCGGGTTCACCTTCTGGTACGACGGCGGCGTCGGCATCCCGGTCGGGAGCTGCCCCTGCGCCACCGAGATCGCCGACTGCACGTCGAGCGCGGCCGCGTCGAGGGAGCGGTCGAGGCTGAACTGCAGCGTGATCGTGGTCGACCCCTGGTAGCTCACCGAGGTCATCGAGTCGATCCCGGCGATGGTGGAGAACTGCTTCTCCAGCGGGAGGGCCACGGCCGAGGCCATGGTCTCCGGGGTGGCGCCGGGCAGAAACGCGTTCACCTGGATGGTCGGAAAGTCGACGTTGGGCAGGTCATTCACGGGCAGCAGGCGATACCCCTGGATGCCGAAGAGCAGGATCGCCAGCATGACCAGTGTGGTCATGACCGGCCGCTTGATGAACAGGGCGGAGATGTTCATGGTGTCGCCTCGGTCACCCGCATCGGCGCGGCGCTCACGGCCGCCCGCCCGCGGGCGCGGCCCCGGCGTTGCCCGCGGCCGCCGGAGCGCCCTTGACCTCGACCCGGGCGCCCGGGAAGAGGCGGAGCTGGCCGTCGGTGACGACCTCCTCGCCGGCCTCGAGCCCCTTGTCGATGATCGCCTCGTCGTTGCGCCGCTGGCCGACCTCGACCGGCCGCATCTCGACGGTGCGGTCGGGCTTCACGACGAAGAGGAACGAGCCCTTCTGCCCCTCCTGGACCGCCTTCTCCGGCACCACCACGGCGCCCTTCTGCGTGCCGAGGGTCAGCGAGACCTGGACAAACGAGCCCGGCCACAGCGCCGTGTCCTGGTTCGCGAACGTCGCCTTGAGCAGGACCATGCCGGTGGTCGGGTCGATCGCGTTGTTGATCAGGGAGAGCTCCCCGTCGAACGGCGCGCCGCCGGAGGGCAGCGTCGCCGCAACGCGCAGCGGCGCCGCGGTCTGCTCTTTCCTGATCGCCGCGAGATGCCCCTCGGGGACCGAGAACTGGACGTAGATCGGCGTGATCTGGTTGAGCACGAGGACCGGGACATCGTTGGCCTTGACGACGTTGCCGAGCTGGATGAGCAAGTTGCTCGTCCGGCCGGAGACCGGCGCGCGAACGGTGCAGTAGGAGAGGTTCAGCTTGGCGGCCGCGACCGTGGCCTCGTCCGTCTGCACCGAGGCGCGGAGGGCGCCGGCCGCCGCCACGGCGTTGTCGTAGTCCTGCTTGGTGACGTAGTCCTTGGCGACGAGCTCGGCGTAGCGCCGGGCCTGCGCCTCGGCGCTCGCGAGCTGCGCCCGGTCGCGCGCCAGCGCTCCCTGTGCCTGGCCGAGCGCCGCCTCGTACGGGCGCGGGTCGACGACGAAGAGGACGTCGCCCTGGCGCACGTCCTGGCCTTCCCTGATCGCCACGCGGGTGATCTCGCCCGCGACCAGCGGCTTGATGTTCACCGAGTTGTACGGCTCGACGGTGCCGATCGCCGTCAGCACGATCGGCACGTCCTTGTGCACCGCCTCCGCCACCGTGACGGGCGCCGGCGGCATCCCGCCCTTGGGGGCGGCGCCGCCGCAGGCGGTGAGCGTGCCGAGGAGGGCGAGCGCGGCGGCCGCGGCGAGGGGGCGGCGGGCCGCCGCCGCGAGGGCGGGCATGGCAGGGATGGCGGGCGAGGGTCTCATGGTCGTGGTGTCCTTCTCCACCGGCACGGGTGCGGCCGGCGGACGCGGTTCGTCGTTGCGTGCGTGCATCGTCACTTTCCGGGCGCCTGCTTCGTGACCTCGATCGACTGATCGAGCGGGGGGATCGTGCCGGTGTCGTGGGCGAGCTGCGCCACGGCGACGTACCAGCTCGAGCGGGCGACGATCTCCTGCGCCCGCGCGGAGGCCAGCGCCGCCTGCGCGGTCAGCAGGTCGATGATCGTCCCGACCCCTTCCTTGTACCGTCCGAGCGCCACCCGTTCCGACTCGCCGGCGCTCTCGAGCAGGTCGCGGCTCGTCTTGACGAGCTGGGTTGCGGTCTTGAACGCGTAGTAGCTCTGCCACACCTGCAGCACCACCTGCTGGTCGAGCGAGTCGGCCTGCGCCTTGGCGACGGCGGCGTCCGCGATCGCCTGGCGGATGTTGTAGGTGTTGGCGAACCCGGTGAAGATCGGGACCGTCACGAGCGCCGAGGCGGACCAGGTGTTGCGGTAGTTCGTGGTGAACGCCGGGTCGAAGTAGGTACGGCCCGCCGAGGCCGACAGCGACAGCCAGGGCAGCCCGTCGGAGCGCACCGACCGGATGTGCGCGGTGGCCTTGGCGGCGAGCGCCCGGGCGGCCTCGAGGTCGGGCCGCCGCAGCCTCGCGGTCGAGATCAGCTCCTCGACGGCTCCGCTCGCGCGGTCCAGCGGGAGGTCGGCGGGGAGCTCGCCGACGTCGTACGGCGTGTTGGCGGGCAGGCCCATCGCGGTGGCGAGCGCGCCGCGCAGCGCGAGCACCTGGCCGTCCGCCGCTTGCTGCGCCAGGCGCGCCTGCGACAGCGCCGTCCGCGCCTGCAGCACCTCGGCGATCGTGGCGAGCCCGGCGTCGTGCCGACTGGTGGCCGCGTCGAGCGCCGCCTGCGCCTGCTTGACGTCAACGCCGGCCGCCACCAGCTGCGCCTTCGCGTCGAGATACCCGACGTAGGCGGTTTCGACGCCCAGGATCACGTTCTGGACCATCGCGTTGTGGCTCCAGTCCGCGGCGATGAGACCGAGGCGGGCGTCCTCGGCGTTGGCGGCGCGCCCGCCCATGTCGAGCAGCAGGTAACTGAGCGAGACCGCCGGCCCGTAGGCGTTGATCGTCGATCCGGTGGAGGTGCTCGGGATGAAGCTGTTCGAGCGCGAAAAGCTCGCCGTCGCGCTCACCGTCGGGTAGTACGGGGCCTTCTTGCTGCCGAACAGCGCGGCCGCGGAGAGCGCCTGCTGGTACGAGCCCTGCGTCAGCGGGTTGTTCTCGAGCGCGATCTCGACGACCTGCGCCATCGTGATCGTCGCCCCCGGCGCGAGCAGCGCCGCGGGGATCGTCGGTTGGCTCGGCAACGCCGCCGGCGCTTGCGCCGGCAGCGACACCTCGCGCGCCGGGCTCGCGGGTACCGGGGCGGGCTGGCCGGCCGAGGCGGCGCCAGCGACGGTCAGGGCGGCGGCGCAGACGGCCGCCGCGACACGCGGGTTGGCGCGGCGGAGAGGGTGTGGCGTGCGGTCAGGCATCGGTCGATCTCCACGGCGGCCCGGGGTGCCGCCCCGGGCCGAGGCAATCTGTACGGTAATGGCCTGGCAAGGTTTCCTCATTCCCCTCCGGCGCACGCGCGCGCGCCGGCGGCCGAGAAACGGGCGACGTGTGTCACGATCTCGGTGAGCGGCGGCAGCCCCGCCTCCCACGCCGGATCGAACC
>JAKAFI010000106.1 GCA_021818005.1 Acidobacteriota bacterium
GACTACATCGACGTCTCGCCCAAGCAGGTGGTCTCGGTGGCCGCCGCGCTCATCCCGTTCCTCGAGCACGACGACGCCAACCGCGCCCTGATGGGCTCGAACATGCAGCGCCAGGCGGTTCCGCTGTTGCGCTCCGAGGCCCCGGTGGTCGGCACCGGCCTCGAGTCGGTGGTCGCCCGCGACTCCGGCTCGGTGATCGTCTGCCGCCGCTCGGGCGTGGTGGACACCGTCGACTCCAGGCGCATCATCGTCCGCGTCGAGGCCGAGGATCCGGCGACCGGCCGGCCGCGCGATTTCGGCGCCGACATCTACCAGCTCACGAAGTTCCGCCGCTCCAACCAGAACACCTGCGTCAACCAGAAGCCGATCGTCACCCCCGGGCAGCAGGTGGTCAAGGGGCAGGTGCTCGCCGACGGCCCGAACACCGACCAGGGCGAGCTGGCGCTCGGGCGCAACGTCCTGGTGGCGTTCATGCCGTGGCGCGGCTACAACTACGAGGACGCGATCGTGGTCTCCGAGAAGCTGGTGAAGGAGGACTACTTCACCTCGGTCCACATCGAGGAGCTCGAGATCGCGGCCCGCGACACCAAGCTCGGGCCCGAGGAGATCACGCGCGACATCCCGAACGTCTCCGATGGCGCCCTCAAGGACCTCGACGACGCCGGCATCGTGCGCGTCGGCGCCCACGTCCACCCGGGCAGCATCCTGGTCGGCAAGGTCACGCCCAAGGGCGAGACCCAGCTGACGCCGGAGGAGAAGCTGCTGCGCGCCATCTTCGGCGAGAAGGCCGGCGACGTGCGCGACGCCTCGCTCAAGTGCCCCCCGGGGATCTCCGGCGTCGTGGTGGACGTCAAGATCTTCGCCCGCCGCGGCACCGAGAAGGACGTCCGCGCCCAGGCGATCGAGGAAGAGGAGATCGCCCGCATCCGCAAGAACTCCGAGGACGAGCGCCGCATCGTCCTCGAGGAGCGCAACAAGAAGCTGGCGGAGCTGCTCGACGGCGCCAAGGTCACGGCCGAAGTGGTCGCGGCGCGCACCGGCGAGACGCTGGCGAAGAAGAGCGGCAAGCTCACCGCGGAGGCGGTGACCGAGCTGACCCGCGCGGAGATGCTGGCGCTGCCGCTGGCCGACGCCACGGTGCGCGAGCGCGTCCGCCTGCTGGTCAACCGCGCCGAGTCGCAGATCGAGGTGCTCGAAAAGCTCAACGACGAAAGGATCAAGCTGCTGACCGCCGGCGACGAGCTGCCGCCGGGCGTCATCAAGCAGGTCAAGGTCTACGTCGCGATGAAGCGCAAGCTGCAGGTCGGCGACAAGATGGCCGGCCGGCACGGCAACAAGGGCGTGATCTCGGTCGTGCTGCCCGACGAGGAGATGCCGTTCCTCCAGGACGGGACTGCGATCGAGGTCGTCCTCAACCCGCTCGGCGTCCCCAGCCGCATGAACGTCGGCCAGATCCTCGAGACGCACCTCGGCTGGGCCGGCAAGGCGCTGGGGTTGCGCTTCGCCACGCCGGTGTTCGACGGCTCGACCGAGGGCGAGATCCGCGAGCTGCTGTCGCGCGCCGGCATGCCCGAGGACGGGAAGACGGTGCTCCGCGACGGTGTGACCGGAGAGCCGTTCGAGCAGCGGGTGACGGTCGGGTACATCTACATGCTGAAGCTGTCGCACCTCGTGGACGACAAGATCCACGCCCGCTCGATCGGCCCGTACTCCCTGATCACGCAACAGCCGCTCGGCGGCAAGGCGCAGTTCGGCGGCCAGCGTCTCGGCGAGATGGAGGTCTGGGCGCTCGAGGCGTACGGCGCCGCCTACACGCTGCAGGAGCTGCTCACCGTGAAGTCCGACGACGTCGAGGGGCGCTCGCGGGTGTACGAGGCGATCGTCAAGGGCAAGGTTCCCGAGCAGCCGGGCTTGCCGGAGTCGTTCAACGTGCTCGTGCGCGAGCTCCAGAGCCTCGGGCTCGATGTGGAGCTCGTCAAGCACGAGGGAGAGTGAGGGGGCTGGAATGAGCAGCATGCCGACCGAACCCCGCGATGGCCGCGGCGAGAGCCGCTCGTTCTTCACGAAGCCGAAGGCGATCAACGACTTCGACGCGATCAGGGTGTCCCTCGCCTCACCCGAGAAGATCCGCTCGTGGTCGCACGGCGAGGTCACGAAGCCCGAGACGATCAACTACCGGACGTTCAAACCAGAGCGCGACGGCCTGTTCTGCGCCCGCATCTTCGGCCCCGTGACCGACTGGGAGTGCCTGTGCGGCAAGTACAAGCGCATGAAGCACCGCGGCGTCGTCTGCGACAAGTGCGGCGTCGAGGTGACGCGCTCCAAGGTGCGCCGCGAGCGCATGGGCCACATCGAGCTCGCCGCCCCGGTGTCGCACGTCTGGTTCTTCAAGGGGCTGCCCAGCCGGATCGGCCAGCTTCTCGACATCACGATGCGCGACCTCGAGCGGGTGCTCTACTTCGAGGCCTACGTCGTCATCGACCCGGGCGACACGACGCTCGAGGAGAAGCAGGTGCTCTCCGAGGAGCAGTTCCGTGAGGCGCGGCAGGAGAACGGCGAGACGTTCGTCGCCAAGATGGGCGCCGAGGCGATCCAGGAGCTGCTGCGGCGCATCGACCTCGACGAGATGGCCGGCGAGCTGCGCCTCCTGATGCGGACCGAGCCCTCGGTGGTCAAGCGCCAGAAGGCGGCCAAGCGCCTGCGCGTGGTCGAGTCGTTCCGCAAGTCCGGCAACCGCCCCGAGTGGATGATCCTCGAGGTCATCCCGGTCATCCCGCCGGAGCTGCGCCCGCTGGTGCCGCTCGACGGCGGGCGCTTCGCGACCTCCGACCTCAACGACCTCTACCGCCGGGTGATCAACCGCAACAACCGGCTCAAGAAGCTGCTCGAGCTGCGCGCCCCCGAGGTGATCGTCCGCAACGAGAAGCGCATGCTGCAGGAGGCGGTGGACGCGCTGTTCGACAACGGCCGCCGCGGCCGCGTCATCAAGGGCTCGAACGGGCGCCCGCTCAAGTCGCTCTCCGACGCGCTCAAGGGCAAGCAGGGCCGGTTCCGCCAGAACCTGCTCGGCAAGCGCGTCGACTACTCCGGCCGCTCCGTGATCGTCGTCGGCCCCGAGCTGCAGCTGCACCAGTGCGGCGTCCCCAAGGAGATGGCGCTCGAGCTGTTCAAGCCGTTCATCTACCACGAGCTGGAGAAGAAGGGCCTGGTCACGACGATCAAGATGGCGCGCGAGCTCGTGGAGCAGCGCACCCCCGAGGTGTGGGACGCCCTCGAGACGGTGATCCGCGAGCACCCGGTGATGCTCAACCGCGCGCCGACGCTGCACCGCCTCGGCATCCAGGCGTTCGAGCCGGTCCTCGTCGAGGGCAAGGCGCTCCGCATCCACCCGCTCGTGTGCGCCGCGTACAACGCCGACTTCGACGGCGACCAGATGGCGGTCCACGTGCCGCTCTCGCCGGTGGCCCAGCTCGAGGCGCGCGTGCTGATGCTCGCCTCCCGCAACATCCTGTCGCCGGCGTCCGGCAAGCCGCTCGCGGTCCCGTCGCAGGACATGGTGCTCGGGATCTATTACCTGACCTCGGAGCGCCCGCTGGGCAAGGGCCAGCGCCGCAAGGTGTTCGCCTCGCTCGACGAGGTGCTGCTCGCGCACGGCAACGCCCGTGCCGACACGCTGCAGCCGATCGAGGTGGTCTACACCGGCAACCTGCTCGACATGACGGTCGAGGCCGACCAGCAGGACCTGCTGCACGCCGAGCCGCAGTGGGTCGAGAACTTCCACCTCGAGACGACGGTCGGCCGCGCCATCCTGAACTCGGCGCTGCCGGCCGAGCTGCCGTTCGTCAACGGGCAGCTCAAGAAGGGCGGCCTCCAGAGCCTGGTCTCGTTCACCTACCTGCGCTTCGGGCACGAGGTGACGGTGCGCCTGCTCGACGCCCTCAAGAACCTGGGCTTCACCTGGGCGACGCTCGCCGGGATCTCGATCGGCGCCGGCGACATGATCGTGCCGGCCGCGAAGGAAGGGTTGATCAACAACGCGCTCAAGGAGGTCGAGGAGGTCGAGCGGCAGCGCTCCGGCGGCGTCATCACCGCGGGCGAGCGCCTCAACAAGATCGTGGACATCTGGCACCGCGTCACCGAGAAGGTCTCCGACGAGATGTTCCGCGAGATGCGACGTCGCGCGGAAGCCTCGGGCGAGCCCAACCCGATCTTCATCATGGCCGACTCCGGCGCCCGCGGCTCGAAGGAGCAGATCCGCCAGATCGCCGGGATGCGCGGTCTGATGTCGAAGCCGTCCGGCGAGATCATTCCGACCCCGATCACGGCCAACTTCCGCGAGGGGCTGTCGGTGTTGCAGTACTTCATCTCGACCCACGGCGCCCGCAAGGGGTTGGCCGACACGGCGCTCAAGACAGCCGACTCCGGCTACCTGACGCGCCGCCTCGTCGACGTGTCGCAGGACGTGATCATCACCGAGGAGGACTGTGGCACCGATCACGGCATCTACGTCACCGCGATCACCGAGGGCGGCGAGGTGCTGGAGAAGCTGCGCGACCGCCTGGTCGGCCGCGTCGTTTCGGAGGACGTCGTCGACCCGCTCGAGGGAACGGTGATCTGCGAGGCCAACACCGAGGTCACCGAAGAGCTCGCGGCCGCGATCGAGGACGCCGGCTACGAGCGGGTCAAGATCCGCTCGCTGCTGACCTGCGAGACGCGCCGCGGCGCCTGCCGCAAGTGCTACGGGCGCATGCTCGCCACCGGCCGCCTGGCCGAGCTCGGCGAGGCCGTCGGCATCATCGCGGCGCAGTCGATCGGCGAGCCCGGCACCCAGCTCACGATGCGGACGTTCCACTACGGCGGCACCGCGACGCGGGCGACGGAGCAGTCCCGCCACCAGGCGAGTCGCTCCGGGACCGTCAAGCTGTTCGGCGTGCAGGCGGTGACCAACACCGAGGGGAAGACCGTGGTGGTGTCGCGCAACGCGAAGGTCGCGATCTCGGACGACCGCGGCCGCGAGCGCGAGCGCTACAACCTGGTCTACGGCTCGGTGCTCGCCGTCGAGGAAGGGCAGTTCGTCGAGCCGGGCGCGGTCCTCTCGGAGTGGGACCCGTTCACGTCGGCGGTGCTCACGACCGTCGCCGGCAAGGTCGAGTACGTCGACCTCGTCGAGGGCGAGAACGTGCGCGAGGAGATCGACAAGCTGACCGGCCACTCGCACAAGATCGTCATCGAGCCGATCGGGGCCGACCGGCGTATCCCAACGATCGTAGTCGCTTCCACACACTCCAAGACGACCACCGAGCGCCGCTACCAGCTGGCGATCGGCTCGCACCTGATGGTCGCCGAGGGCGACGCCGTCAACCCCGGCGACGTCCTGGCGAAGATCCCGCGCGAGACCACCAAGACCAAGGACATCACCGGCGGTCTCCCGCGCGTCGTCGAGCTGTTCGAGGCGCGGCGGCCGAAGGACGCGGCCGTGGTCAGCGAGATCTCCGGCGTGGTGCACGTCGGCGAGGCCACCCGCGGCACCCGCAAGGTGACGGTCGAGGGCAAGGAGGGGACGACGCGGGAGTACACGATCCCGAAGGTCGCCCACCTGATCGTCCAGGACGGCGAGTGGATCGCCACCGGCGAGTCGCTCACCGACGGCCCGGTCGACCCGCACGATGTGCTCGCGGTGCTCGGCGAGGCGGAGCTGCAGCGCTACCTGGTGGACAAGATCCAGGAGGTCTACCGCACCCAGGGCGTCACGATCAACGACAAGCACATCGAGACGATCGTGCGGCAGATGTGCCGCTTCGTGAAGGTCACCGACCCCGGGGACACCGAGTTCCTGCTCGAGGAGCAGGTTCCTCGCTACCGCGTCGAGGAGGAGAACGAGCGCATCGAGAAGCTCGGCGGCCAGCCCGCGCGCTTCGCCCCGGTGCTGCTGGGCATCACCAAGGCCGCGCTCGCGACCGAGTCGTTCGTCTCGGCGGCGTCGTTCCAGGAGACGACGAGGGTGCTGACCGAAGCCGCCGTCTCCGGCCGGGTGGACGACCTCTATGGCCTCAAGGAGAACGTGATCGTCGGCCGCCTCATCCCGGCTGGCACGGGAGCCAAGCACTACCATTACTTTGCGGTGGATCCGGTGCCGCAGGAAGAGTTGCCGCAGCCGGAGGAGCCGCAAGGCGAGACGCCCGCCGAGTACGACGAGCTGAACCAGCTGTTGCCGCCGCGCCCCGAAAGCAGTTGACAGTTCGGCCGCGCTTGACTAGAATCTTCGGACTTCACCGGCTGGGAGCCGGTGGTATCGCAACCGGGGCCAAGCACCGGAGCACGCTTGGCCTTTGCTGCCTGGAGTCGAGAGAGGAAACGATGCCGACGATCGCGCAACTGGTCCGCAAGGGACGCCAACAAATCGAGGTCAAGACCAAGAGCCCGGCTCTGAAGTCATCCCCGCAAAAGCGCGGAGTCTGCACCCGCGTGTACACCACGACCCCGAAGAAGCCGAACTCGGCGCTGCGGAAGGTCGCGCGCGTGCGGCTGACCAACGGCATCGAGGTAACGACGTACATCCCCGGCGAAGGGCACAACCTGCAGGAGCACTCGGTCGTGCTCATCAGGGGCGGCCGCGTGAAGGACCTGCCGGGCGTGCGCTACCACATCATCCGCGGCGTGGTGGACGCCCAGGGCGTCTCGGGCCGCAACCAGAGCCGCTCGAAGTACGGTACGAAGCGGCAGAAGCAGCAGGGGAGGGCGTAGTCCATGCCGCGCCGCCGTTACGTCGCCAAGCGCGAGGTCCTTCCGGATCCCGTCTACAACTCGCAGCTCGTGACCCGCTTCATCAACTCGATCCTTCGCCAGGGCAAGAGGAGCACGGCCGAAAGCATCTTCTACGGGGCACTCGACGTCATCCAGGCGAAGACGCAGGACGACCCGCTCAAGGTGTTCAAGCGGGCGATGGACAACGTCAAGCCGCAGCTCGAGGTCAAGTCCAGGCGTGTCGGCGGCTCGACCTACCAGGTGCCGGTCGAGGTGCCCCCGGGGCGGCAGTTGTCGCTGTCGATCCGCTGGCTCATCGACTTCGCCAAGGCGCGCGGCGAGAAGTCGATGGTCGACAAGCTCGCCGGCGAGTTCATGGACGCGGCCAACAACCGCGGCGGCGCGATGAAGAAGAAGGACGACACGCACCGGATGGCCGAGGCCAACAAGGCGTTCAGCCATTACCGGTGGTAGCAGGCGGTTCGAAACGCACGACCGGCAGCCGGCCGCAGGGCTGACGGGGCAGAGCAGAGAGAGAAACAGGAAAGGCCGAAAGGTTCTTTGACAAAATGCCACGACTCGCACCCCTGGAGAAGACTCGGAATATCGGCATCATGGCCCACATCGATGCCGGTAAGACGACGACTACCGAGCGCATCCTTTACTACACGGGGGTGAACTACAAGATGGGCGAGGTCCATGACGGCACCGCCACCATGGACTGGATGGAGCAGGAGCAGGAGCGTGGCATCACGATCACTTCCGCCGCCACCACCTGCTTCTGGCGCGACCACCGCATCAACATCATCGACACCCCCGGACACGTCGACTTCACCGCCGAGGTCGAGCGCAGCCTGCGCGTGCTCGACGGCGCGGTGGCCGTGTTCGACGCGGTCAGCGGCGTCGAGCCGCAGTCCGAGACCGTCTGGCGTCAGGCCGACCGCTACAAGGTGCCGCGCATCGCGTTCGTCAACAAGATGGACCGCGTCGGCGCCGACTTCTTCGAGACGATCGAGCAGATGAAGAGGAAGCTGCACGCCAACCCGGTCGCCGTGCAGATCCCGTACGGCGCCGAGGACGCCTTCAAGGGTGTCATCGACCTCATCGAGGGGTGCGCCTACGTGGTCGTCGACGACACCCTGGGGGCCGACTTCGAGCGGCGCGAGGTTCCCGAGGAGTACCGGGAACAGTTCGAGAAGTGGCGCGAGCTGATGCTCGAGACCGCGGCCGAGTACGACGAGGCCCTCCTCGAGCGCTACCTCGCCGGCGAGACGCTGGAACCGGCGGCGGTGCGGGCGAGCCTGCGGGCGCAAACGGTCGCGCATCGCATCGCCCCCGTCGTCTGCGGCTCGGCGTTCAAGAACAAGGGCGTGCAGCAGCTGCTCGACGCCGTCGTCGAATTCCTCCCGTCGCCGCTGGACGTCCCGCCGATCGAGGGGCACACGCCCGACGGCGAGCCGCAGTCGCGGCCGCCGGACGACGACGCCCCGTTCGCGGCGCTCGCGTTCAAGATCATGACCGACCCGTTCGTCGGACAGCTCACGTTCGTGCGCGTGTACTCGGGCCGGCTCTCGACCGGCGACCAGGTGCACAACGCGCGCACCGGGAACCACGAGCGGATCGGCCGGCTGCTCAAGATGCACGCCAACAAGCGCGAGGAGATCAAGGAAGTGTTCGCGGGCGACATCGTCGCCGTGGTCGGGCTGCGCAACGTCTCGACCGGCGACACGATCTGCTCGCCGAAGGCCCCGATCGTGCTCGAGGCGATGCAGTTCCCGGAGCCGGTGATCGACGTCGCGATCGAGCCGAAGACGAAGGCGGACCAGGACAAGCTCGGCGTCGCTCTGGGCAAGCTGGCGCAGGAGGACCCGACGTTCCGGGTCCACACCGACGCCGACACCGGGCAGACGATCATCTCCGGGATGGGGGAGCTGCACCTTGAGATCATCGTCGACCGGCTGGTGCGCGAGTTCAAGGTGGAAGCGGCCGTCGGGCGGCCGCAGGTGTCGTACCGCGAAACGATCAAGCGCGAGGCGCAGGGCGAGGGCCGGTTCGTGCGGCAGACCGGCGGCCACGGCCAGTACGGCCACGCGAAGATCCGCATCGCCCCGCTCACCGACGGCACCGAGTACGAGTTCAGCAACGACATCGTCGGTGGAACGATTCCGCGCGAGTACATCAAGCCGGTCGACCAGGGGATCCGCGAGGCGCTGCAGCACGGCGTGATCGCCGGCTTCCCGATGATCGGCGTCGGCGTCTCCCTGTACGACGGCTCGTACCACGACGTCGATTCGTCGGAGATGGCGTTCAAGGTTGCCGGCTCGATGGCGTTCAAGGACGCGGCGGGCAAGGCCGACCCGGTGCTGCTCGAGCCGTTGATGGAGGTCGAGGCGGTCACGCCGGACGAGTACATGGGCGACGTGATCGGCGACCTGAACTCGCGGCGGGGCAAGATCACGAGTCTGGAGCAGCGCGCCGGTGCGCGCGCCATCACGGCGTTCGTCCCGCTGGCCGAGATGTTCGGGTACGCGACGCAGCTGCGGTCGATGACCCAGGGGCGCGCCACCTATACCATGCAGTTCGACCACTACGACGAGGTGCCCAGGAATATCGCGGAAGAGGTCATCTCCCGCGCGAAGGGTCTGGCGTAAAGGGGGCAGACATGGCCAAGCAGAAGTTTGATCGGACGAAGCCGCACGTGAACGTAGGGACGATCGGGCACGTGGATCACGGGAA
>JAKAFI010000107.1 GCA_021818005.1 Acidobacteriota bacterium
TGCCGTGGGCATGGATGAAACCTTAGCACCGGCGGCCGGCCCGGCGCGCGGGCGCCCGGTTCAGCGGAGGTGGGACCGCACCCGCACCAGCTCCCGGCGCGCGATCGCCCGGTAGTGGTCGTCGGTGACCCAGCCGGTCGGCAGCGCCAGCGCGCGCTCGAACTGCGCCTCGGCTTCGCCCCAGCGTCTCGCCGCGGCCAGCGAAAGCCCGAGCTCGACGTGGTGCGTGATCACCTCGGGGCGCAGCTCGACCGCGCGGGTGAGGTCGGAGATCGAGGCCGCCAGCGAGGCGGGCGGGAGTTTCCCGTAGAGCAGCTCGGCAAAACCGCGCAGCAACCACCCGAGCCCGGCCATCTCCCGGTTCCAGACGCCGAGCACGTCGAGGGCGACGTCGTCGTTGGGGTCGAGCTGCAGCGCCCGGTCGGCCTCGGCCTTGACCTCCTTCCCGAGCTCGACCTTGCGCTTTCCCCCCTCGAACAGCGCCAGACGGCCGAGAGCGATCGCGAGCATGTCGTGACCGGCGGGGTCCGACGGCCGCAGCCGCACCGCGTCGCGCGCGGCCGCGGCGGCCTGGTGACACAGACTCTGCGTCGCCGCCGGATCGTGCGCGAGCGTCGCCGCGTCGGCGAGCGAGCGCGCGAGCTTCCACGCCGCCTCGTAGCTGTCCGGCGCGGCGGCGCGGGCGGCGCGGTACGCGGCCAGCGTCGCGGGCAGGTCGAACCTGGCTGCGGCCGCGTCCCCCGCGGCCAGTTCGGCGGCGAGGGCCGAGCCGTTCGGCGCGCCGCCGGCCGGCACGCCCGCGAGCGCGGCGGTCAACACGATCACGACGGCTACCGAACGCACCTTCCGACCTCCGCTGGGGCAGTGTACGCGGGGCCGCGGCGGTCGCGTCGGTTGCAGTCGGGCGCTACAATGTGGCAGCTTTCTTCACCGGGAGGCACGGATGGCCAGGCGGCGTGAGATCGGGGGCGGCAACATCGGATGCATCTTCAGCTTCGTGCTGCTGCTGGCGGTGATCTTCGTCGGCATCAGGGTGGTCCCGACGCGCATCGCGGTGGCCGAGTTGCAGGACTTCTGTGAGCGCGAAGCCGAGCAGGCCTCGCTGCCGCGCTTTACCAACGAGGCGATCGAGGCGGCGATCTACCAGAAGGCGGTCGAGAAGGACCTTCCGGTCAAGAAGGAGAACATCAGCGTCACGCGCGACGGTGTGCGCGTGAAGGTCGTCGTGAAGTACCACGTCGTGTTCGACCTCGGGGTGTACAAGTACGACTGGGCGGTCGAGCACAACGTGGAGCGCACGCTGTTCTAGAAGGGCTCGGGGGCGACGTGGCCCCCCGTGAGCCGATCCCTCACGACGAGTCAAGGCGACCGGTCGTGGGCGCGAGGAGGACACTCGCATGAGGCGACAGCTGTTCGCAACGAAACCGCTGGCGATGCTGCTCGAGGAGATGAAGGGCGAGAACCGACTGCGCCGGATCCTCGGGCCGGTTCAGCTCACGAGCCTCGGCGTGGGCGCGATCATCGGCACCGGCATCTTCGTGCTCACAGGCAAGGCGGCGCACGACAACGCCGGTCCGGCGCTCATCCTCTCGTTCGTGGTCTCCGGGATCGCCTGCGTCTTCGCGGCGCTGTGCTACGCGGAGTTCGCCTCGATGGTGCCGGTGGCCGGCTCGGCGTACACCTACGCCTACGCGACGATGGGCGAGCTGTTCGCCTGGATCATCGGCTGGGACCTGGTGCTGGAGTACACCGTGGTCTCGGCGACCGTGGCGCACGGGTGGTCGGCCTACTTCCAGGACTTCATAGGCATCTTCGGCGTCCACGTGCCGCACGCGCTGACGCGAGCGCCGTTCGACTACGACCCCGGGCTCGGGCGGATCATCTCCACCGGCACCACGCTCGACCTGCCCGCGATCGTGATCACCGTTCTGCTGGTTGCGGTCCTGGTCAAGGGGATCCGCGAGAGCGCCTCGTTCAACACCGCGATCGTGGGGATCAAGCTGGCGATCGTCTTCTTCGTGATCGTCGTCGGCGCGTTCTACGTCAACCCCGCCAACTGGCACCCGTTCGCACCGTTCGGCTTCACCGGGCTCTCGTTCTTCGGCAAGACCGTGCTCGGGCAGTCGGACGCCGGCGGCCAGCCGCTCGGCATGCTCGCCGGCGCCGCGATCATCTTCTTCGCCTACATCGGCTTCGACTCGGTCTCGACGCACGCCGAGGAGGCCAAACAGCCGCACCGCGACGTGCCGATCGGCATCATCTCGTCGCTGTTGATCTGCACGGTGCTGTACATCGCCGTGTCGGCCGTGCTCACCGGCATGGTGCGCTACGACCACATCGACATCAACGCTCCGGTCTCCGACGCCTTCAGGCAGGTCGGCCTCCCCTGGGCGCAGGGGATCGTCTCGCTGGGGGCGCTGATGGGCATCACCTCGGTGCTGCTGGTGATGATGCTGTCGCAGCCGCGCGTGCTGCTCGCGATCGCGCGCGACGGCCTGCTGCCGGCGAGCTTCTTCGGCGCCGTCCATCCCAAGTTCCGCACGCCGTGGAAGTCCACGATCCTGACCGGCATCGTCGTCGCCATCCTCGGCGCCTTCCTGCCGCTGCGCATCCTCGCCGAGCTCACCAACATCGGCACCTTGCTGGCGTTCGTCATGGTGTGCGTCTCGGTGCTGATCATGCGCTTCACCAACCCGGGGGCGGAGCGGCCGTTCCGCGCCCCGTTCGGCCTGGTCGTGCCGATCCTCGGGGTCGTCCTCTGCCTGCTGCTGATGTTCTCGCTGCCGGGGCAGAACTGGCTGCGCCTGTTCGTCTGGCTGCTGATCGGCTTCGTGATCTACTTCGGCTACGGCCGGCACCACAGCGCACTGGCCAAGGTGAACGCCGCCGAGGAGGCCAACGGCGAGGCGGCGTGACCGCGGTCCACGGGCTCACCGCCGCGCCGCCGTGACACCCGCGCCGGTCCCGGCACCTGCACCAGGGAGAGTCCCATGGCACGTCGCACCCTCGTCACCGTTCTCCTGCTCGCCGCCGCCCGGCTCGCCGGCGCGGCCGACCCGGCGCTGTTCGCCGGCCTGCACTGGCGGCTGATCGGCCCGTTCCGCGGCGGTCGCGTCCTTGCGGTCAGCGGCGTCCCCGGCCGGCCCGACCGCTTCTACTTCGGCGCCGTCAACGGCGGCGTGTGGTCCAGCGACGACGCCGGGCGCACCTGGCGCCCGATCTTCGACGGCGAGCCGGTGGGCGCGATCGGCGCCCTCGCCGTGGCCCCCTCCGACCCGGACGTGCTCTACGTCGGCACCGGCGAGGCCGACATGCGCTCCGACATCGCCCAGGGCGACGGCGTGTACCGCTCCGCCGACGGGGGCCGCAGTTGGACCCACGTCGGGCTCGACGATTCGCAGCAGATCGGCCGCATCCTCGTCGACCCGCGCGACGCGAACCGTGTCTTCGTCGCCGCCCTCGGCCATCCGTACGGTCCCAACCCCGAGCGCGGTGTGTTCCGCAGCGCGGACGGCGGGCGCACGTGGGCCAAGGTGCTCGGCCCCGACAGCGCCACCGGCGCGATCGACTTGGCGTTCGAGCCCGGCCGCCCCGACACGATCTACGCCGCGCTCTGGCAGGCGCGACGCCCACCGTGGAGCGTCTACCCGCCGCTCGAGGGGCCCGGCTCGGGGCTGTGGAAGTCGACCGACGGCGGTGACCACTGGACGAGGATCGAGGGTGGGGGGTTCCCCCCCCGCGTCGGCCGGATCGGCCTCGCCGTCGCTCCCTCCAGACCCGACCGCGTCTACGCCCTCCTCGACGGGCCAACGGGCGGGCTGTACCGCTCGGACGACACCGGGGCGCACTGGGATCGGACCAGCGCGGACAGCCGCATCTGGGCACGGGGTTGGTACTTCGGCCGCCTCACGGTGGACCCGACCGACCCCGACCGGGTGTGGGTGCCGAACACGATCCTGCTGCGCTCGGACGACGGCGGGCGGCATTTCGTCGCCGAGAGCGGCGACCTCACCGGCGACGACTTCCACGACCTCTGGATCGACCCGGCTCACCCGGAGCGCCGGATCGTGGGTTCCGATCAGGGCACCCAGGTCACCGTCAACGGTGGGCGCAGCTGGAGCACGCGGATGAACCAGCCCACCGCGCAGATCTACCACGTGGCGACCGACACGGCGTTCCCGTACCACGTCTACGGCGCCCAGCAGGACGCCGGCGCGGTCAGCCTCCCCGCCTTCACCACGTACGCGGCCACGATCGGCCCCGCGCAGCTGCGGCAGGTCACGGTCGGCGGCGAAGCCGGCATGATCGCCCCCGACCCCGACGACCCGGAGATGGTGTACGGCGGCACCGTCGAGAAGCTCGATTGGCGCACCCAGCAGACCCGCTCGGTCGACCCGACGCTCGCGGCGCCCGGCCTGTACCGGCGCGCCTGGACGCTGCCGCTCGCCTTCTCGCGGCGCGGCCCCAAGACCCTGTACTTCGCCAACCAGATGCTGTTCGCGACCGGCGACGGGGGCGACCACTGGAGCGTCGCCAGCCCCGACCTCACCCGCGAGAGCCCAGGCTCGCCGGCGAGCCTGCACGCCGCCGGGATGACGTCGGACGCCGGCGCGGCGCCGAGGCGGGGCGTGATCTATGCGATCGCCCCGTCGCCGCTCGACGGCCGCCTGCTCTGGGTCGGCACCGACGACGGCCTCGTCTGGCGCAGCGGCGACGGCGGCGCCCACTGGAGCGACGTCACGCCGCCGGGGCTGACCGCGTGGTCGAAGGTCGCCGGCATCGAGGCCTCCCACTTCGACGCCGCGACCGCCTACGTCGCGGTCGACCGCCACCGCCTCGAGGACCGGCGGCCGTACATCTACCGCACCCGCGACGACGGCGCCCACTGGCAACCGATCGTGGCCGGCATCCGCGACGGCGACTTCGTCAACGCGATCCGCGAGGACCCGGCGCGGCGCGGCCTTCTCTACGCCGCCACCGAGCTCGGCGTCTACGTTTCGTTCGACGACGGCGACCTCTGGCAGCCGCTGCAGCTCGACCTGCCGCGCGTGTCGGTGCGCGACCTCGAGGTCCACGGCGGCGATCTCGTCATCGCCACCCACGGGCGCGGCTTCTGGGTCCTCGACGGCCTCGCCCCGCTGCGCCAGATCGAGCCCGACGACCGCGCCGGCGAGACGCGGCTGTTCGAGCCGTCGCCGGCGCGGCGGCTGCGCCCGGCCGGGTTCACCGGCACGCCGCTGCCGAAGGACGAGCCCACCGCCGCCAACCCGCCGTTCGGCGCCGTCATCGACTACGTCCTCGCGGCCGCCCCGCGCGCGCCGGTCACGCTCGAGATCCGCGACGCGGCCGGCGCGCTCGTCCGGCGCTACTCCAGCGCCGACCAGCCGCCCGCCGCCGACGCGGCGACCGCGCACGCGGCGCCGGAGTGGCTGCCGCGGCCCAGCGTGCTTGCCGCCACGCCCGGGGCGCACCGCTTCGTCTGGCCGCTGCGGCGCGCGCTGCCGCCCGAGCTCGCGCACGGAAACCCGTACGCCGACGGCCGCTGGGTGCCGCCCGGCCGCTACGCCCTCACGCTCGACGTCGACGGTCAGCTGCTCCGGCAACCGCTCGAGGTTGAGCCCGACCCGCGGGTGGTCCTCCCTGCCGCCGCGTACGCGCGCCAGGACGCGCTCGCCGCCGCGATCGAGGCGGCGCAGGTTCGCCTCGCCCGCGCCCAGGCCGAGGCGCGGCGCGCGCATGCGACGCTCGCTGCCCCGGGGCCGGACGCGAGCCTCGGCGAGGAAGCGCGCCGGCTGGACGGTGAGGTCGTCGCGATCGCGGGCCTCGCCTCCACCGCCAACCCGGCCAACGTCTGGGCCGCGCCGGTGACCGATGTCGAGAGCTTCCGCTTCCTCGAGGTGGCGCTGCGCGGGCTCATGGGCGCCGTGGACGGCGCCGACGCGGACCCGTCTCCGGACGCGGTCGCGGGGGCCTCCCGGCTGCAGCGGCTGCTGGCGATGACGCTCGGGCGTTGGGAGCGCCTGCGCGCACGAGCCCGGGCGCTGGACCCGCCGCGCCGCGGCGGGCCAGTTGCGCATGAGACGGTTCGCCGGTAGCCTCTGCCAATGGACGGCTCGCTGCGCAACCTCTTCCGCACCAAACCGCTCGCGATGCTGCTCGAGGAGTCGGCGGCCAGCCGCCTGAAGCGCGCGCTCGGGGTCTGGGACCTCATCGGTCTCGGCATCGGCGCGATCATCGGCGCCGGCATCTTCGCCACGGTCGGCACCGCCGCCGCGGGCGACCCGTCGCGGCCCGGCGCCGGGCCCGGCCTGATCCTCTCGTTCGTGCTCACCGCCGCGGTGTGCGGCCTGGCGGCGCTGTGCTACGCCGAGCTCGCGGCGCTGGTGCCGATCGCCGGTTCCGCGTACACCTACGCCTACGCCACCCTCGGCGAGCTGCTCGCGTGGATCATCGGCTGGGACCTGATCATCGAGTACGCGGTCGGCAACGTCGCGGTGGCGATCTCGTGGTCGGGGTACTTCGGCGAGATGCTGCGCGGGGTCGGGATCACGATCCCGCCGTGGCTGATGACCGATCTGCGCACCGGCCTGGCGACGCCGTCGATCGTGGCGGCGGCGCCGCACATCGGCGGCGTGCCGATCATGATGAACCTCCCCGCGGCCGCGATCGTGCTGCTGATCACCTGGGTGCTGGTCATCGGCGTCAAGGAGTCGTCGCGCCTGAACGCGGTCATGGTGATCATCAAGCTCGTCGTCCTCGCCTTCTTCATCGTCGTCGGGGTCAACTACGTGCAGCCGGCGAACTGGCACCCGTTCCTGCCCAACGGCTGGCGCGGCGTCTGGGCCGGGGCGGCGATCGTGTTCTTCGCCTACATCGGCTTCGACGCGGTCTCGACCGCGGCCGAGGAGACGAAGAACCCCGGCCGCGACCTGCCGCGCGGCATCATCGGCTCGCTGGTCATCTCGACCGTGGTCTACATCGCGGTCGCGGCGATCGTCACCGGCATGGTGCCGTGGTTCGATCTGCACACTGCCGAGCCGCTCACCGTCGCGCTGAACCGCTACAGCCTCGGCTGGGCGGCGGGGATCGTGGCCGTCGGGTCGGTCGCCGCCCACACCGCGGTGCTCCTCGTCTTCCAGCTCGGCCAGCCGCGCATCTTCTACTCGATGGCGCGCGACGGCCTGCTGCCGCAGGCGTTCGCCAAGGTGCACCCGAAGTACCGCACGCCGTACGTCACGACGATCCTTTCGGGCGTGCTGGTGGCGGCGTTCGCCAGCTTCGCCAACATCGAGGAGATGGTGGACCTCACCAACATCGGCACACTGTTCGCCTTCGCCCTGGTGTCCGCGGGGGTGATCGTGCTGCGCCGCACCCACCCCGAGGCGAAGCGGCCGTTCCGGGTGCCGTTCGTCCCGTGGCTGCCCGGCCTGGCGGTCGGCGCCTGCCTCTTCCTTGCCGCCGGGCTGCCGTTCATCACCTGGATGCGGTTCGCGATCTGGCTCGTCGTCGGGATGGTGATCTACGCCCTCTACGGCTACAAGCGCTCGGCGCTGCGCCGCGTCCCGAACGTGCCTCAGAACACCGCGTAAGCACCGTTGCGGATGACCCGCACCTTCATCCCGTCGGGGCGGACGCAGGCGGCCTCGGCGACCTGAATCGGGTTGCCCTTGGCGTACACGATGTCCTGGTGGACCACGGTCTCCGGCTGGATGAACGCCTTGACGCCGATCGCGCCGCCGAGGTGGTCGGAGCGCCCGTACGCCCAGTGGAAGCCGGCCTTCTCGTCCTCGAGCACGTTGCCGGTCACCTGCGCCCACTCGTTGCAGCCGAACGCGACCTCGGCGATGTTGGTGCGGGCGGGGTCGGCGGCGAAGAACGCGCGCAGCGTGTGCGCCCGCTCGCCGTTCCCCTCCACCTTCACGATCCGGTTCGCCTCGACCCGGAGCGAGAGCAGCTCCTGGCCTTCCCGCACCGGCAGCGTCCCGTTGGTGAGCGACGGCTGCCCGGGTTGCTCGCCCTCGTACGGCACGATGAACGTCTCGCCCGAGGGCAGGTTGATCACGCGGTCGCCGCCCTTGAAACGCGGCAGGAAGCCGTCGTCCACCTCGGGCTTGCGGTGGCGCAGGTCGAACGTGCAGCGGTGTCCGGTGGAGAACGCCACCTCCAGGCTTGTCGCCCCGAGCAGGGCGCGTTCGAGGATCTTGCAGCGGCGCGCCACCTCACGGTAGTCGGCCGCGAGCGACGTGCGCTCCATCCACTTCGCGATCCCGGGCATCGAAGCCGCGCGGAAGTCCTCCTTCTCGCGGCACAGGCCGTCGAGCGCCGCGGTGGCGGAGTACTCGGTGAGGAACGCCGCCAGCGTGCTGCCGAGCAGCGTCTCGCGCATCGCGACCGACTGGCCGGCGAGCGCGCCGGCGTCGGGCAGCTCGGCGCCGTTGGCGCCGGTCGCCCGGTAGGTGAGTAGCGGCCGCACCGTGAAGTTGCGCCCGCGGCCGAGCGCGGCGAACGCGCGCTGCCACTCCGCCGCCATCGCGCGCCGTTCCTTCCACGCCTCCGAGTCCTCGCCGAGCGCCCGCGGCACGTCGCACGCCACGGTCACGACCTCGCCGGGCTGCGGGTCGAAGACATCGGTCAGGAGCTTCATGAGATCGAACGCCATCGGGACCTCCCGGTTCGCCGGACGGCCTAGCCTAACACCGCCCGCCACGGCGCGCGTCAGGCGCGGGCCGGCAGTCCGAGCGGGGCGAGCGCGGGCAGCGACCACGGCTCGTCCGGGTAGCGCACCGCCTCGAGGAACAGCCCGGCGGCGGGGGCGGCCAGCGGCGGCGCCGGCGCCTTGCCGGCGAGCCAGCGCGCCACGTCGGCGGCGGGCGCCTCGCCGCGGCCGACCGTCACCAGCGCTCCGACCATGCGGCGCACTTGGTTCCACAGGAAGTGGCTGGCGACGACTCGCAGCTGCACGCTCCCGGGAAACGCCGCGACCTCGACCGCCTCCACCTCGACGAGCGTGCTCTCGGCCTCGCCGGCGCGGCGGGCGAAGGCGCGAAAGTCGTGGCGGCCGGCGAAGCGGCCCGCCGCCTCGCGCATCGCCGCCTCGTCGAGCCCGCCCTCGACCCACCACGACGTCCGCTTGCCGAACGCCGAGCGCCGCGTCGCGATCTGGTAGCGGTAGGCGCGCGCGACGGCGTCGTGGCGGGCGTGGAAGCCGCGCGGCGCGGGGCGCAGGTCGAGCACGGCGAGGTCCGCGGGCAGCTCGCGCTCGAGATCGCGCAGCAGCCCGAGGGGGCGCAGCGGGGCGCGGCAGCGCAGCGACGCCACCTGCCCGAGCGCGTGCACCCCCGCGTCGGTGCGCCCGGCGCCCTGGAGGTCGAGGCCGCGCTCCCCGGTGACGGTGCGCAGCGTGTCGAGCAGGACGCCCTGCACCGTCC
>JAKAFI010000108.1 GCA_021818005.1 Acidobacteriota bacterium
CGAGCCAGTCGTCCATGACGACCAGCCACCCGGCGCCGATCATGCTGCCGAAGCCGAGAGCGAAGTAGTCAAACACGCGAAGCTTGCGGGCCAGGGTCGTCATGCGAGGCGCGCCATCTTAACCCCGTCGCGACCCGACCGCCCAGGCGCCCGGCCCGGCAGCCGCTCGGCTGGCCCGCGGCGCCGGCACATCGCCCCACGCCCGAGGCCGACGAGGCCGCCGGGGGCGGCACGTGTGTGATCCAGGCCACCCCACCCGCGACCGCCGGCACCCGCACGGGAATGAGCAGGGCATGTCGTCGGCTTGACCTGACTGAATCCGTGCGAGGGTTGATGGCCTCGAGCCGAAGGAGGGTGCGATGCCGACGAAGAGTACCGTGAAGCCGGTTCCAGCTGGAATGCACACCGTTACGCCGACCATGACGATCGCCGGGTGCGTCAAGGCGATCGAGTTCTACAAGCGGGCGCTCGGCGCCGAGGAGGTCGACCGCTACATGGCGCCGGACGGGAAGTCGGTCTGGCACGCCGCGCTGAGGATCGGCGATTCCGTCGTCTTCATGAGCGACGAGTTCGAGGGGATGACCGGACCGGCACCGGGCCCGGGCCGCCCCTCGCCGGTCCACCTCTGGCTCTATGTCAGCGACTGCGACGCCGCCTTCAGGCGAGCCGTGGACGCCGGCGCCAAGGTGAAGATGCCGCTCGAGGACATGTTCTGGGGCGACCGCTGCGGCGCCGTCGTCGACCCGTTCGGCTACGAGTGGACGATCGCCACCCGCGTCAAGGAGCTGACCCGGGGGGAGACGCAGCGGGCGGGCGAGGAGTTCGCGCGGAAGATGGCGGCCGGGGAGTAGCGACCGGGATCTCCCTCGCTCGCCGGCGTACCGGCGGCCGGGCGCGGTCGCAACGGCGCCTCCGTGGGCGATAATGCCGGTCCGATGCCCGAGCCGGTGTCCGCCCGTCACGTCGTGGTCGCTGCCGTCCTCGGCTGGACGCTCGACGCGTTCGACTTCTTCATCCTGATCTTCGTCCTCGCCGACGTCGCCCGGAGCTTTGCCACCACGCTGACGACGCTCACGCTGGCGATCACGCTCACGCTCGCGATGCGGCCGGTCGGGGCGTTCCTCTTCGGCCGCCTCGCCGACCGCTACGGCCGCCGCCCGGTCCTGATCATCGACGTGGCCTGCTTCGGCGCCCTCGAGTTCCTCTCGGGCCTGGCGCCGAACCTGCTCACCTTCATGATCCTGCGCGCGCTGTTCGGCATCGCGATGGGCGGGGAGTGGGGGATCGGCGCGTCGCTCGCGATGGAGACCGTGCCGCGGCGCTGGCGCGGTTGGGTCTCCGGCCTGCTGCAGGCCGGCTATCCGGCCGGTTTCTTCCTCGCCACGGCCGCGTTCGGCGTGTTCTACCCGCTCGTCGGCTGGCGCGGGATGTTCATGATCGGGGGGCTCTCCGCCCTACTCGTGCTCTACATCCGGCGCTCGGTCCCGGAGAGCCCGGACTGGCTCGCCCGCCGCGCCGCGCCCCGGCCCGGCCTCGGCCTCGTGCTGCGCGACCACCTCGGGCTGCTGATCTGGGCCGTCGTGATGATGACCGCGTTCAACTTCTTCAGCCACGGCACGCAGGACCTCTACCCGAGCGCGTTCCTCGGCATCCAGCACCGTTTCTCGCACGCCACGATCACGACGATCGCGCTCGTCGCCAGCGCCGGCGCGATCGCCGGCGGGATCGCGTTCGGCGCCCTCTCGCAGCGCATCGGCCGCCGCGCCGCGATCGTCCTCGCCTGCCTGCTCGCGCTCCCCGTCCTGCCGATCTGGGCGTTCTCGGCCACGCCGGCGGCGCTCGCCGCCGGCGCGCTGCTGATGCAGATGTGCGTCCAGGGCGCCTGGGGCGTCGTCCCGGCCCACCTCAACGAGCTGTCGCCGCCGCAGCTGCGCGCCACCTTTCCGGGCTTCGTCTACCAGCTCGGCAACTTCCTCGCCTCCTCCAACGCCACCCTGCAGGCCGCAGTCGGGGCGCGGATGCACCAGAACTACAGCTGGGCGCTGGCGGCGGTCGCCGGCGCCGCCGCGGTGTCGATCGCGCTCCTGGTCGGGTTCGGCGCCGAGGCGCGCGACGTCCGCATGCAGGGCGAACAGCTCAAAGGCTGACGCGCCGGCGCTCGACATGAAGACCGGCCTGTGGCGGATCGACTTGACGAGCGACCTGAACGGCTTCTCGCAGATGACGCCCGCGGCGCTTGCCCACGCGACCCCGCAGCAGCGTGCGCTGTTCGCCGCAATGGCGAAGGGGCTGGGGCCGAAAACGGTCACCTACACGAGCTGCGTCACCGAAGAGGAGCTCCATCATAGCGACCACTTCACGATGGGCGACGCGAACGACACGTATACTTGCGCCAAGGACGACGCGACGACGATCGACGCGAGGACCGTGACGGCGGAAGGCGACTGCACCTGCAAGAACGACGGCACGCGGATGAGCGGTAAGGGCACGTTCCACCTCGTCGACCGCACGCACTTCACCGCCTCGGGGAAGCTCAAGATCTACCAGGCCAGAGACGCCGATCCCTCCGTTACGAACCAATTCAGCATGAAGGGCACGTGGGCCGAGGCGACGTGCCCGGCCGCGCCTGCGATCCCGCCGCACCTGCACTGACCGCAGCGCCGCGGTCGAAGCGCCGCACCGGCGGCCGAACGATCCGAGGCCGTTCCAGCCGAGCGCTGAAATACCGTGTCCTGAGCTGGCGTTGGCGTGTTTCAGGTGGGGTTTGTCAAGGGAACCCAGCACCACGCTCCCCGCATCGCGCGCCGCCGGCGCGGACCCTGTCGAGTGGTGGTGCTGTGCGCCCCGCTTGAACCCCCCTCAGGGAGGCTGCCATGGCCAAGGTGTTGCGGTACACGGGACTGTTCTTCGTGACGTTGGTGCTCGCGGCGGGAACGAGCGTCGCGGCGTTTGACGCGTACCTCAGGATCCCCAACCGTCTCGGCGACAGCCGCAACGCCCTGCACCCCGGGGCGCAGGGCTGGATCGAGATCAAGACCATCAGTTGGGGAGCGGCGCATCGGCCCATGATGGCTGGGTTGCCGCCTGGGCCCGGGAGGGTCACCGTGACTTCGGCCTCGCCGCAGCTGCTGCGGCTGTGCACCACCGGTCAACACTTCCTCAGGTTCGACTTCGACGTCCACGGCCGGCGCGTCATCCTCGACAACGTCAAGGTCCTGTCCGTCTCGCAAATACCGAGGAAGATCGACAGCCCGGTCCGCCTACCGCTTGAGTCGATCTCGTTCGCTTACGGCAGGGCCGAGCGGTAACGCCACGCCTCCGCCAGGGCAACGGCCCCGCTGGCCTGCCGATCCCGCCGGGCGCCGGGGGAGGGCGCCCAGTGGACGGGCCTCTCCGGGATCATCTGCCGCGGTTCGGGGCGCCCGGCCGCCGCCAGGCGTGCGCCGCGTCGATCGCGACGCGGAGGTTCTCCCACGGGGTCTCGGAGGGCACGGTGCAGTCGGCCCCGACGATGAACCGCTGCGGCGCGACCCGCAGCACCCCCTCGACCTCGGCGCGGATCTGCGCCGCGCCTCCGGTCGCGACCGCGCCGTGCCGGTCGAGGCCGCCCATGACCGGCCGGCCGAACCGCCGCGCCGCCTCGGCGAGCGCCAGCGGCCGCCCGCCGACCTCGAGCGGGCAACTGACGACGTGCCCGGGATACCCCTCGAACCGTTGCAGGTCGTCGTACTCGCCGGCGTAGTCGCAGACGTGCAGGACGTTGAACGCGCAGGAGCGCTCCGCCTCCCGCATCAGCGCGAGGTCGTACGGGCGCACGAGCGCGTCGAACGGCGCACGCTCCGCGAGCCGGCGCGTCTCGCCGCCCTGCGTCGAGTGGTAGAAGCCGTCGACCCCGAGACGGACGCACGCCCGCACGAACGTCAGCAGGCTCTCGGTGACGGCCTCCATGCCGGCGCGGACCGGCTCCGGGTCCTCGCGGGCGTGGCGCAACGTGCGCTCCTCGCCGACCGCGTGCGACGCGCACATGAACGGCGAGTACAGCGTGACGATCACGACCGCGTCGCGCCGGACGGCCTCGACGATACCCGCGACGACTTCCAGTTGCGGCGCGAAGAACGCCTCGCCGTAGCGCGGCATCTTCCTCCAGTCGGCCGGGGTCCGGATCTCCGGCAGCGCCGGGAACACGCGCTCGTACTGCACCTTGACCAGGTCCATCCCGGTCGCTCGGAAGAACTCGAGGTGCCGCGCCACCGCGGCCGCGCCGAAGTGGTGCGCCGGGTCGAAGTGCAGGAAGAACGCCGCGGGAACGTACGGCGGCGCCGCGTCGTCGAGGAGGCCGAGGACCAGGTCGCGCTTGTTCATCGAGGCTCCCGTCACCATCGGAACCATGGTACACACGCCCATCGGCCCAGCGGCGGGCACGCGCGCCCGCGACGTCCGGGCCGCCGGTTTCGATTCGTGTCATGCTGACGTTGCGGGAGGGCGATCACCATGAACGACGATCGATCACACAAGCAGGCCGGTGCCGCGGGCACGGCGACGCTCGCGGTTTCTTCCCGGCCCCGGAGCGCTCACCTCGTCGCGGCGGCCCGGCTCGCCGGCCTCGCGTTGGCCGGGCTGATCGTCGCCGGCGCCGCCGCCGGCCAGCCCGCCGACACCACGCCGGTCGGTCCCCGCGGCGCCTCGCTGATCACGCCCGCCAACCAGGTCGTCACGCCGGCCGGCCGCCAGGTGGCGTTGCCGGGGATGCGGCCCAACGCCCTCGCGCTCAGCCCCGACGGCCGGCTGCTGGTCACGTCGGGCCTCACTCGCGAGCTCGTCGTCGTGGACCCGCGCAGCGGCGCGATCCTGCAACGGGTCGCGTTCCCCGCCGGCACGGTCCCCGCGGCGGCCCCGGTCTCCGAAGGGATCCTGGACGTCGACCGCAAGGCGCAGCTGAGCTACACCGGCCTGACGTTCTCGCCGGACGGCACGCGCATCTACCTCGCCAACGTGGGCGGCGACATCAAGGTCTTCGCCGTCGACCGCAAGCGGGCCGTGTCGCCGCTCACCTCGTTCGCGTTGCCGGCGGCCAACGCGCCGGGACGCGCCAACGAGATCCCCGCCGGCCTCGCGCTCTCGGCGGACGGCACGAAGCTCTACGTGGCGGGCAACCTCTCCAACACCCTGATCGAGCTCGACGCCGGCAGCGGCCGGCTCCTGCGGCAGTGGCCGGTCGGCGTCGCGCCGTTCGCGGTGGTGCTCGCCCAGGGCAAGGCGTACGTCAGCAACTGGGGCGGGCGGCGGCCCGACGCGGACAGCGCGACCGGGCCGATCGGCCGTGGCGGCCGCGTGCGGGTGGACGAGCGCAGCATCGCGTCCGAAGGCTCGGTTTCGATCATCGCCCTCGGCGCCGCGCCGGCGGCCGCCGCGGCCAAGGAGATCGTCCTCGGCCCACACGCCTGCGCCGAGGTGGCCTCGCCCGACGGCCGCTGGGTCGTGGTGGCGAGCGCCGGCAGCGACGAGCTCGCCGTCATCGACACCAGGCGCGACGAGGTGGCGGAGCGGCTCACCGCGCGGCAACGCCCCGGCGATCCGTTCGGCGCCCAGCCGGACGCGCTGGCGTTCGACCGCGCCGGCAAGACGCTGTACTGCGCCAACGGCAGCCAGAACGCGGTCGCCGTCTTCGCGTTCGCGCCCACTACCCGGGGCACCCGGATGCTGGGGCTGATCCCGGTGGGGTGGTTCCCGGCGGCGCTGGCGCTCGACGCTCGCGGCCGCACGCTCGCCGTCGGCAACCTGAACGCGTTCCCCCAGCGCACCGAAGCGGCCGAGCTGGGCGCTCCGGGCGCCGGCTACAACACCAAGCAGTACGCCGGGTCGTTGAGCCTGGTGCGGGTGCCGTCGCGGCGCGCGCTCGCGGGCCTGACCCGGCAGGCGCTCGCCGGCCTGCGCTATCCGCTGCTGGCGCAGGCCGCGCTGGCGCCGCGGCCCGGGCGGGCCCCGGTGCCGGTGCCGGAGCGCGTCGGCGAGCCGAGCGTGTTCCACCACGTGATCTACATCATCAAGGAGAACCGCACCTACGACCAGGTGCTGGGGGACGTTGCGGAAGGCAACGGTGACCCCGCGCTGTGCAGCTTCGGCGAGCGCGTGACCCCCAACCAGCACCGCCTGGTGCGGGAGTTCGCGTTGCTGGACAACACCTACTGCTCGGGGATCGTGAGCGCCGACGGGCACCAGTGGGCCGACTCCGGGATCGCCACCGAGTACGTCGAGCGCTCGTTCGCCGGCTGGCCGCGCAGCTACCCGGCGGGCGGTTTCGGGATCGCCGGACGCGACGCCCTCGCCTACTCCCCCGCGGGGTTCCTGTGGAACGACGCGCTGGCGCACGGCCGTACGGTTGTGGACTTCGGCGAGTTCACCTCTCCGGTCGTGCGCTGGAAGGACCCGGCGCGCCACGGCAAGATCGGCTTCGCCGACGTCTGGAAGGAGTTCACGACCGGGACGTCGGAGATCGAGTTTGCCTGCGAGCCGGACATCGAGGCGCTGCGGCCGTACATCTGGCCGAAGACAATCGGCTGGGACCTCGCCGTGCCGGACGTCTGGCGCGCGGCGCGGTTCGTCGAGGCGCTGCACCAGTTCGAGAGCGCGGGCACGATGCCCGATCTCGTCATCCTCTGGCTGCCGAACGACCACACCAGCGGTACCCGGGCCGGCTCGCCCACGCCGGCCGCGCAGGTGGCCGACAACGACCTCGCGGTCGGCCGCGTCGTGGACGCCGTCAGCCATAGCAAGTTCTGGGCCGACACCTGCATCTTCGCCATCGAGGACGACCCGCAGAACGGCTGGGACCACGTCAGCGGCTACCGCACCACCGCCTACGTCGTCAGCCCGTACACGCGGCGCCGCGCCGTGGTGCGCACGCAGTACAACCAGACCAGCCTGCTGCGCACGATCGAGTTGATCCTCGGCTTGCCGCCGATGAACCAGATGGACGCCACCGCCACGCCGATGTCCGACTGCTTCACCGCGACGCCCGACCTGACGCCGTTCACCGCCGTCCCGAACCAGGTGCCGCTGGACGAGATGAACCAGCCGCCGAAGGCGATCAAGGACGCGGCCCGCCGCCGCGACGCACGGGTCTCCGCGCGCCTGCCGCTGGACAAGGCCGACCAGTGCGACGAGGACACGCTCAACCGCATCCTGTGGCGGGCGACGATGGGCGGTCGGCCGTACCCCGAGTGGGCGGTCACCGTCACCGACGACGACTGATCCGGCGACCATCGTCGCGGCTGCGCGCCGCCTTCCGGCCGGCGACTGGACACGGCAAGGGGCGGGTCGCCCCGCCCCTTGCCAACCACGCCCCGCAGGGTCGGGCTACTTCGCTGGGACCTCGACCGGCGCCACCGAGGTGATCTCGACCCGCCGGTTCTTCGAGCGTCCCTCCTTCGTCTTGTTGTCCGCCACCGGGTCCTTCGGACCGACGCCCTCGACCGAGGCGAAGCGGGCGGCGGCGACGCCGTGGGCGATAAGGTACTTCTCGACCGCCTCGGCGCGGTGCTTCGAGAGCACGGCGTTCCACGCGTCGGAGCCGCGGCTGTCGGTGTGACCGATGACGTTGACCTGGAGCGGGTACTCCTTCAGCTTGGCCACGACGGCGTCGAGCGCCGGGTAGGCCGCCTTCGGGATGACCCACTTGTTGGTATCGAAGTGCAGCACGCTCTCATCGAGCGTGATCTGGACCATCTTCGGCGCCGGCGGAGGCGGAGGAGGAGGCGGCGGCGTCACCGGCTCCGGGGTCGGCGTCGGCGGAGGCGGCGGGGGCACCGGCGCCGGTGCGAGCGGCGCCTCGACCGGCGCAGGCGGGACGGCGCTCGGAAACCGGAACGTGAGGCCGGTCCTGACATCGAAGAGGTTCTTGCTCGGCCAGTTGTTGACGTGGTGGTACGCGCCCTGGATCGCCCAGCCGACGACGTCGTTGAAGTAGTAACGGTAGCCGAGGGCGGCGCCGAGCGACCACTGCGGGTCGGACGCCGGCTTGATCGAGCGGGTGATCCCGCCGTAGTTGAAGTAGACGTTGCCGCCGCCGAGCGCTCGCCCGACGTTGAGCTGGGTGTAGAGCTGACCGCTGCCGTCCGCCGTTTGCCAGACGAACTCGGGGCCGACCTCGAGCACGTTCGAGTTGTGGCTGAGCGTGCTCCTCCCGAGATCGGTGGCACCGTTCCGGAGGCGCAGGTCGAAGTCGTTGGGCATGTAGATGTAGCCCGCGTGCAGACCGAAGTGGTTCGTGAGGTACCAGCCGAAGTCGATACTGGCCAGCCACTTGTCATTCTGCGAGAGGTTCGCCGTCAGGGGTGCGAAGCCGTAGTCCTTGTTGCCGGCCGTGAACTGGTAGCCCGGCAGAATCGAGACGTAGCCAGTGTTCGCCTGGGCCAAGGCCACTGTTGCGAGACACATCAGCCCGATGCCGACCACGATTCTCTTCATGCGCGACCTCCTTTCCGCTCCATTGCATCAATATCATGCAACCGGACGGCCTTGGCAACGATTCCTGCGCCGCCCCGCCCTGACACCCCTCCCGGTCGCGGTACCGTTAGTGGAGACGCCACAGGGGATTCCAGCCACGACACCGCGGTCGAGCGATGCCTCGACCGAGCGAGCCGCCCGGCGAGCGCGCTCCGGCGGCGCAGGCCCCTGCCGGGTAGAGGCCAAGATGACGAGCACGGCGAGGATGGAAATCGACGGTGCGTCTCTCCTGGCGGCAGCTATCCGGGCGCCGGAGAATCCCGGGGAATGCCCGTACTTCACCGCGATGCCGAGCTAGGCGCTCGAAAGCTCGGACGGCAAGGACTTCGACGCGCACGCGTTCTCCGACGGCCCTGCGGTCGGGGCCGCCTTCCCGGACCGCCGGGTGCTGGAACCGGTGGAGGCACGACTGATGGCGACCGCCGGCCCGGCGTTCCTGTTGCTCGCCGCCCTCATCGCCGGCCTCCCAACCCTGCTCGTGGCTCCGCTCGTGGCCGCCTTCGTGTGGCTGGGAGCGGTGCTCCTGGTCAGAGGGTACAAGCTTCGCCGCGCCGGCCGTCTCGCCAGGCGGGCATCTCCAGAAGGCACCCCGCCGGACCGGTAGCGCAGCGGCGGCCGGCCGGCGACTTGCGCCTCTGCCCGAGCTGCGGTCAAATGGTGGGACGAGGTGCGCCCATGCGACGTGCGGTCCGTTGCCTTCCCGTGCTGCTCGCCACCCTGGTCGCGACCGTCGCGATCGCCGCCGGCCAGCCGGCCCCGCGTTTCGTGGTGTTCGAGGAGTTCACGCGCTTCACCTGACCGATCTGCCAGATCGCCGGTCCGGCGGTCGACGCGCTGGCGCAGGCGTACGCGGACAAGCCCGTCGTCTTCCT
>JAKAFI010000109.1 GCA_021818005.1 Acidobacteriota bacterium
GAAGCTGCGCGAGATCCTGCCGACGCTGGCCCGTCCCGCGGCCGCCGCGGACGAGTCGTGACGGTCGGGGCTCGGGGCTCGGGGCTCGGGTTTCGATCCCCTGAGCCGGAAGCGCCTCCGAGCCTCGCATCCGCCTTTCGAGCCCCGAGCCCCGAACCCCGAACCCCGGTGGGGTGGGCGGGGCGATGAAGGCGTGGGTCGCGCCGCGCTACGGGCCGCCCGGGGTGCTGCGCCTCGAGGAGCGGCCGGAGCCGCGGCCCGGCGCCGGACAGCTGCTGGTGCGGGTGCGGGCGATCGGCCTCAACTTCGCCGACTGCGCCGCCCGCCTCGGCGTCTACCCGCGCGTCCCGAAGCCGCCGTTCGTGCCCGGCATGGAGGTGAGCGGCGAGGTCGCGGCGCTCGGCGAGGGGGTGAGCGGGCCGCCGGTGGGGACGGCGGTCGCGGCGGTGCCGATCTTCGGCGGGCACGCCGAGCTGGTGGCCGTGGACGCCCGCTTCGTCCGCCCGCTCGCCGCGGGCATGGGGTTCGCCACCGGCGCCGCGCTCGCCGTCACCGGGATCACCGCCGACCATGCGCTGGTCACCGTCGGGCGGCTGCGGCCGGGGGAGCGGGTCGCGATCACCGCCGCCGCCGGCGGGGTGGGGACGATCGCGGTGCAGATGGCGGTCGCGGCCGGGGGACAGGTGCTGGCGGTGGCGTCGACGCCGGCCAAGCGCGAGCTCGCGGTCGGCCTCGGCGCGCACGAGGCCGTGAGCTACGAGGCGTACCCGCGCGCCGTCGCCGCCGGGGTGGACCTCGTCGTGGACGCGGTTGGGGGCTCGCTGTTCCGGCCCGGGTGGCGGGCGCTGCGTCCGGACGGCCGCTACGTGCTCTACGGGTTCGCCGCCGCGCTCGGGGCCGGGCGGGTGCGCTACTTGCACGCCGCGCTCGAGTTGCTGCGGATGGGGATCGCGATGCCGTTCTCCCTCGTCGAGCGGACGCGTACGCTGGCCGGGTTCAACCTCTCGCTCGTGCCGCACCTGGCGGGCGAGCTGCAGGCGCGCTTCGGGCGCATCGAGGCGATGGTGGCGGCCGGCGCACTGCGCCCGATCGTCGGCGCGACGTTCCCGTTCGCCCGGCTCCCCGAGGCGCACGCGCTGCTGCAGGGGCGCGGCAGCACCGGCAAGGTGGTCGTCGAGCTGTGAGTCCGGGGTCCCCGGCGCCATCACTGCGTTGCGGCGCAGTGCGGTAGACTCTGCGGCGATGGATCGCGCGGGAAGGGTGCTGATCGTCGACGACGACGCCGCCAACCGGTTGGTGGTGCGGACGATCCTCGCCGGCGCCGGGTTCGCGGTCACGGAGGCGGGGGACGCATTCGCCGCGATCGACGCGATCGACCGCGACGCGCCGCACTCTGTGCTGCTCGACATCAAGATGCCGGGGATGGACGGGCTCGGCCTGCTCGAGAACCTGCGCCAGCGCGGGATCGACGTCCCGGTCGTGGTGCTCACCGGCCACGGCGACGAGTTCACCGCCACCTCCTGCCTCAAGGCCGGGGCGGACGCGTTCCTCGACAAGCCGCCGGAGCGCGCCAAGCTGCTCCTCGCCGTGCAGGGCGCGGTGGCGCGCGGCAAGCTCGCCGAGGAGAACCGGCGCCTCAAGGGCGGCGGCGACGAGCCCCCGCCGCTGCTCGGCGACTCGCCCGACATGATGGCGCTGCGCGAGGAGATCGCCCGCGTCGCCCCGTCGCGCGCGACCGTCCTCGTCGTCGGCGAGTCCGGCACCGGGAAGGAGCTGGTCGCGCGGCGGATCCACCACCTGTCGCCGCGTGCCCGCGCGCTGTTCGTGCGCGTCAACTGCGCCGCGATCCCCGAGGAGCTCATCGAATCGGAGCTGTTCGGGCACGAGAAGGGCTCGTTCACCGGCGCCGTGCGCAAGCAGATCGGCAAGTTCGTCCAGGCGGACGGCGGCACGATCTTCCTCGACGAGGTCGGCGACATGTCGCTGCGCACCCAGGCCAAGGTGCTGCGGGTGCTGCAGGACGGGGAGGTCGAGCCGGTCGGTGCCGGCGCGGTGGGGCGGGTTGACGTGCGCGTAATCGCGGCGACCAACAAGGACCTCCCCGAGGAGGTCAAGGCGGGCCGGTTCCGCGAGGACCTCTACTTCCGCCTGTCGGTCGTCGTGCTGCGCACGCCGCCGCTGCGCTCGCACCCCGGTGACCTCGCCGTCCTCGTCGAGCACTACACCGCCTCCGCGTGCCACGAGTACAACCGACGGCCGAAGCGGTGGTCGCCGCAGGCGCTCGCCCAGCTCGCCGCCTACCCGTTCCCCGGCAACGTGCGCGAGCTCAAGAACGTCGTCGAGCGCGCGGTGATCATGCAGCTCGAGGACGAGATCACGGCGATCGACCTGCTGCCGGCGGCGGCCGCCGGCGCCCCGGCCGACGAGGGGCTGTTCGCGGCGCCGACGCTGGCCGAGTTCCAGGAGCGGGCGGAGCGCGCCTACCTGGTGCGCCAGCTCCACCGGAACGGCTGGAACGTCGCCGCCACCGCGCGCGCGATCAACACGCCGCGCTCCAACCTGTACAAGAAGATCGAGGCCTACGGCCTCTCCCGGGAGGAGTAGATGGGCGGGATCACGCTCGACGACATGACGGCGGCGGGGGCGCTGCTGGAGGGGCACTTCAAGCTCTCCTCCGGGCGGCACTCGTCGCGCTACCTGCAGTGCGCGCTCTACCTGGCCGACCCGGCCCGCGCCGAGGCGGCCGGGCGCCAGCTCGCGGCCCGGCTCGAGAACGCCGGCGCGCAGCTCGTCGTCGCCCCGGCGCTCGGCGGCGTGATCATCGGCCACGAGGTCGCCCGCGCCCTCGAGGACGTGCCGTTCTACTTCACCGAGAGGAGCGACGGCGAGATGGCGCTGCGGCGCGGCTTCGAGGTCCAGCCGGGGTGCCGGGTGCTGGTGGTCGAGGACGTGGTCACGACCGGCGGCTCGACCCGCGAGGTGATGGACGTCGTGACCCGGCGCGGCGGGGTCGTCGTCGCCGCCGGCGCGATCGTCAACCGGTCCGGGGTCGAGAACCCGTTCGCGCCGCTGCCGTTCACCGCGCTGCTCACCGTGGACGTCCCGAACTGGGCGCCCGACGCCTGCCCGCTGTGCGCCTCCGGCGTCCCGCTCACCAAGCCCGGCTCGCGGCCCGAGAAGCAGTGACGGCTGTGAAGGGTCTGGGCGGAAGGTGAGAGGGAAGAAGGTAGAAGGAAGAAGGTAGAAGATAGAGGAACGACGAGACCGTTGGCGTCCGCCGCCCGTCGTTCCTCTCCCGTCTTCCCTCTCCCGTCTACCCTCCTCCCTCTGACTTTCCTCTTCAACTCTTCACTTTTCACTCTTAATTCCTCCAGATGAGGTAGCCCCAGCTCGCGAGCAGGACCGCGACGATGGCGGCGCGCACCCAGCGCGGCAACGGCGTCGGGAGCTCCGGGACCGGCCAGCGCAGCGCGGCCCACAGCGGCGCCGCGACGCCGCCGAGGACGAACGCCGCTCCCGCGGTCGCCGCGAGCGGGTTCGCCGCCAGCGCGGCGCCGAGGCGGCCGTGGAGCAGCGCGATCGCGGCGTGCGTGCTGCCGCACGTCGGGCACGGGATCCCGGTGATCGCCCGGAACGGGCACGCGGGCAGCAGCGGCGCCAGCGCCAGCCAGAACGGGCGCAGCAGCCACGCGGAAACCGCCGCCACGCCCCAGAGGAGCGCCAGCTGGCGCTCCTCGCGGGTCGGCGGGCGCCACCTCACCGCGGCGCTCAGCGGCCGAACTGGCCGAAGTGGCCGAGGTGGCCGACGGCGGCGGCGATGGCGGCACCGAACGCGATCGCGATGATCGCCACGCAGACGCAGCACAGCACCACCGGCAACAGCACCGCGAGCGCGGCCTTGCCCTGGGTGGTGCGGTGGGCGGTCGCGAGGCCGATCACGTAGAGGACCAGCGCCCAGAAGAACCCGATCAGGCCGCCGCAGAACGGCACGATCTGGAACACCTGCACCGTCCCCGCGTAGCACACGACCCGCACGGTCGCGGCGAACCCCTTCGTGGCGCCCCCGACGAGCATCAGGAACAGGTGCACGATCGCCGACCAGATGAACACGCCGAGCAGCACGAAGATCGGCGCGAACACCATCATCGCCAGGCTGAACGCGAGCGGCATCTGGAAGCCGCGGTTCATCATCCCGGGCATCAGGTTGTGGATCACGCTGCGGAACGCGATGTTGTACGCCTGGCCGGCGATGATGCCGACCCAGCCGAAGATCACGGCGTACAGCAGCGGCCGGCCGAGCGTGCCGGTCAGCGACATCCTGGCGAACGCCTGGCTCGGCGTGGTGAGGACGAGCTTGGCGGTCTCGTACAGCCCCTCGAGCGCGGGGTAGCCCGGCTGCTCCCACGGCAGCGGCTGCGCCTCGGGCGCCGGCGGCACGCCCCCGGGTGGAGGCGGCGGCACGGTCCCCGGCGGCTGCATCACCGGCGGTGCCGGGGGAGTTGGCGGGACTCCGGGAGGATAGGACGCGTCCATCGTGGCCTCCTTCACCTGAGCGACGCGCGTAGTGTACCGCAGCCCCGCGCCGTCAACGTTTTGTTCCCCTCGGGGCAGTTCGCGTCCTCCGTCGTTCGCGCATGTACCCCCGTCAACCGTCATCGCGAGGAGTCCCGCCGCCGGCGGGACGACGAAGCGATCCCGTGCCTAGCCTGATGCCCGGCCGCGAGTCGTGTGAGAGACTCCAGCGAGGGGCCGACCGCAGACCACACTCCCGTCCGCCGGGACGGGAACACGGTCCGGCAAGCGCGGCCCCGAGGAGGTGGAGGGTGAGCGACCAGGCCATCCCGATGGCGCCGCGCAAGCGGATCGCGCTCGTGGCGCACGACAACCGCAAGCAGACGCTGCTCGAGTGGGCGAAGTTCAACCGCGTCCTGCTCGCCGGCCACGAGCTGTTCGCCACCGGCACGACCGGCGCCCTGCTCGAGCGCGAGCTGGAGATGCCGGTGGCCCGGCTGCAGAGCGGCCCGCTCGGCGGCGACCTCCAGATCGGAGCCAAGATCGCCGAGGGCGCCGTCGACTTCATGATCTTCTTCTGGGACCCGCTCGAACCGCAGCCGCACGACCCCGACGTCAAGGCGCTGCTGCGCATCGCGGTCGTGTGGAACATCCCGGTGGCCTGCAACCGCGCCTCGGCCGACTTCATGATCTCCTCGCCGCTGATGGACGAGGAGTACGACCGCCTCGTCCCCGATTACGCCCCCTACCGCCGCCGCACGCTCCCATCGCCCGAGGCGTGAGCAACGCTCGTCAGGCGCGAGTCGGGTTGCACCGCCGTCGGTGTCAAGTTGTGGGCACCGCCTCTTGTCAACGGGTGTAGACTTCCTGAGACGCACCCGAGGAATCAACCGTGCATCGAGAGGACAGCAGTGGTCGATGAGCCGGCAACCCGTCAGGCGCCAGGGGTTGACGCGCTGCCCGCTCGCTCAGAGCTCTACTGCGGTCTGCGCAGCCCAACGCCTCAAGAAGGGCCTCTGGGCGACAGTGCGACAAGAACGATGGACGGAGGTCGGAATCACGCGACGCCATCCCGCTACCCCAACGTAGGCTGTCTCTCTCGCAGGGTCTCCAATACCCGATCCCACTGCACATTCGGCATGACGCCGTCCGGTAGGTCACTGTGAACGAGGTCCAGTGGTTCGATGTGGTCGAGTATCTCGCTCCCTACGTGGTCCGAATCTGGACGCCTCAGGGCTCAGGAACGGGATTCCTTGTGTCAACCAGTGCGAGCACCCGACTCTGCGCGATCGCCACCGCTGAACATGTCATTAGCCACGCCCACTACTGGGAAGAGCCGATCCGAATCGAACACCAGGCATCAGGGAAGACGGTCATCTTGCGTAGCTCGGATCGTGCGATCAACACTCAGGCTGCCATGGATACCGCCGCGATTGTCTTCGAGCGGCGAGGTTTGGGTCTTCCGGCGGCAGCGTTGCCACTGACGCCAAAGGACAATTTCTTCAAGGCTGGCGTGGAACTCGGCTGGCTTGGCTACCCGGCCATTCCCCAAGCAAGTCTGTGCTTCTTCTCCGGACACATCAGTGCGTGGCTGGCCGCGGAGGAGGCGTACCTCGTCGATGGGGTCGCGATCAACGGGGTAAGCGGCGGCCCTGCCTTTGTCAGGGAGCGCATGCTTATCGGCGTAGTTACTGCCTATATTCCCAACCGTGCCAGTGGTGAGCCGCTGCCCGGTCTCGCAGTGATCCGCGGTGTCAAGCAGTTCCACGAACTGGCGGAGAGGTTCCGGACGCTAGATGAAGCTAAGGCTCGCGAAACCCAGCCAGCACAACCCCTGCCTTCACCAGCAGGCGAGACTTCAACGGAGTCGGGATTGTAGGCGGCCTAGCAACCTATGGAGGCGTTGGGTAGCAAACTGACAGGCAGTAGTGTGACGAGGGGCGGCTCGATGCAGTCGGATTCAAGAAGGTTCAAGCGCAATGCTGGCGGCGCGGAGCAAGGAGACATACTGTGAATCCGCGCGAGTTGCTTACGCGACTGCTCGACTACATCGAGGAGCAAGCCAAGGACATCGACCCTCGCGCCTTCCGGTTGGCAAACGCTAAGGGTTTCCTCAAGCGTCCCGCCGACCTGACAGGACTGCCCGGCGTCGAGTTCGACGTCAACGTGGAGGGCGATCACCTATGGCTGCGCGTGCAGCGGCTGCAGGCGAGCAAACCGCCGGCGCTCGACGAAACGGTAAGCGGGTTCATCCGCGTCAGCGCCGACCCGAACGGCGCGAAACCATCCATCGAGGAAGCGGCGATGGAGAGGCGCCTCGCGGCGGCCGCGGTGAACAAGACGCCGGAAGAACGAGCGGAACTCGAACGGCGTGGCCGCGCGGCGCTCGAGCAAGTGCTGGCACAATACACACCGTTGTGGGAAGCGTGGGCCGAAGGTGAGAAGCCGCGCCGCCGGAGCATCGACCTGTACGGCGACCTCTTCGCGATCAAGCACCAGCTCGAGGCCGAGGAAACGGCCAACCCTACCGAACTCATATGGGGTGTTGGCGTCGCCACCTGGCAACTGAGCTGGAAGAATTCGCCGGACAAGGTCTCTCACTTCGACTTCGAGTACCCGCTGCTGACCCAGCAGATGGAGGTGGGGCTCGACGAGCCGACGATGGCCCTGTTCTTGCGGCCGCGAGCCACTGACACCCGTTACGAGGGCGACGCCTTTGCTGTCTGTCTGGGCGGAGGTGCTGCGCACGTGGAGAGGGCGGCGCGCGAGCAGCTCGAGCGGAACCAGGAACGACCCGTCACGCCGTTCGACCCAGGTTCCTACACCGACGTCCTGAAGCTTGCTGCCGGAAATCTGGATAGCCGCGGGGCGTATCGGCCGCTGCCGGTTAGCGACAGCGTGGTGCCGCCGGCTGGCGAGCATCTCGTCGTCACCGATGCCTGGGCGCTGTTCACGCGGCCCCGTACGAACAACTACCTCCTGGACGATCTGCACCGACTCAAGCAGCGTCTAGTCGACGGCTGCGACATTCCGGGCGGACCGGCTGCACTCGTGACCGTCCCGTCGGATGATCCGGTCCCGTTCGCCAACATCGGATTCCGCGGCCTGTCCAGCCGCGGCACCGACCGCGGCAGCGATGAGGTGCGGGAGCTGTACTTCCCGCTGCCGTACAACCAGGAACAGGTCACCATCGTCCAGCAGCTGGACCAGGCCGAAGGCGTGGCGGTCCAAGGGCCGCCTGGCACCGGCAAGACGCACACGATTGCCAATATCATCTGCCACTACCTGGCCACGGGCAGGCGCGTCCTCGTGACCTCCAAAGGTGAGCCGGCGCTTGAAGTGCTCCAGAACCTGATTCCGGAAGATGTCCGTCCGCTGACGGTGGCACTGCTGACCGGCGACCGTGCAAGCCTCCGGCAATTCGAAGGCGCTATCAACGCGATCCAGGCGCGTGTCTCGCAGCTCAATCCCGAGCTTGCCCGCCAGGAGATCGAACACCGTAAGAGCCAGATTGACCGCGCTCATGCGGAACTGGCGGCCATTGACCGGCGTGTCGACGAGATCGCGATGGCACAGCTGGCAGAAGTGGATATCGACGGTCAGGTGATGCGGGCGCAGAAGCTTGCCGAGCTCGTTGTTGGCGGACAGACCGAACACGGTTGGTTCGATGACGTAGTGGACCTCACGCCCGAGCACGCGCCGGCGCTGACGGAGGAAGAGGGCGGACGCCTGCGCGAGATGCGCCGAAACCTCGGAAGCGATTTGGCGTACGTTCAATCGCGCGTGGCCGCGGCCGACAACTTGTTGTCCCCGGGCGATGTCGCGCAGCTCCACGACGTACTGAAGCGCATGCACGAGATCGAACGCCAGGTAGACCAGGGCGCATTATTGGCCCTGAGAGCGGCCACGCCAGAGGTTCTCGACGCTGCGCGGCAACTGCTGGCCGCCATCGACTCTGCGCGCAGGGTCCTCGCTGAACTCGATGAGCTGGGCGAGCCGTGGACCCATCAGCTTCGGCTGAGCTGCCGGCTGGCATCGTTTCAGGCCGAGCGCGCCGCATTGGAGTCCCTTTTTGAGGAGATGGCTGGTCTGGCGGAAGCACGCGCGGCTCTCCTGCAACGCCCTGTGGAGATGCCGCCGGAGGCGCTTGCCTTACCCAAGGTTCGCGAAGCCGTGCAGCGCGCCTGTGAGACGGGCAAACCCTTTGGGCTCATGTCGCTCGGAAACGCCGATGTCAAGGAAGCGGTCGCAAAGGTGAAGGTTGCCGGCCTGCCGCCCTCGACCACTGACGACTGGCTGCACGTCAAGCGATTCCTGGACCTGCACCTCCGCGTCACCTCGTTTGTGGTGCGCTGGAACCAGTTCGCTGCGGCGCTTGGCGCGCCAAAGCTCGAAGGTGGTGTGGAAGAGTTGCGTCGCATCGAGATGGTCGCGTCGGCCGCGCGTAAGGCACACAGCCTCGCCACGCACCATGACGTGATCCTGGTGCGCAAGGCCGAAGAAGTGTTTGCCGAGGTGCCGGTCAAGCACCTTAGCGGAACGTCTGAGGATCTGGGGGCCGTGCGGGCGCAGCTGCTGGCGCATCTGACCAGGGCGGACCTCGCACGGGCGGCGACCCAGTTGTCGACGCTCAAGGCGAAGCTTAGCGGCACGTCGGGCCCGGTATCGGAGGCGCTAGTTGCGTTCGTCGACAAGGCGCTCGGGAAGCAAGAGCTCGCGGCCGAGCGCGTCGCCGCTGACTACGCACGGCTCATCACAGAGCTGCGACGC
>JAKAFI010000001.1 GCA_021818005.1 Acidobacteriota bacterium
GCGCGTCGCGGAGCGCGGAGGGACGATCATGAACCAGCGGCGCACGTACTACGAGGTCCTCGGGGTGGAGCCGTTGGCCTCCAGCGATCAGATCAGGGCCGCGTTCCGCCGCCTGGCACGCGAGCGGCATCCCGACCACTTCCAGGGGAGTGCGCGGGCGGCGGCGGAGCTGGAGTTCCAGGCGATCACGGAGGCGTACAACGTCCTCTCCGACGCGGCCGAGCGCGGGCGTTACGATCAGTCGCTGGCCGCCGCCGCGAAACAGGCGCAGCAGCTCGTCAACCCCCGCGAGGTGGCCCGCGCCTTGCTGGGGAAGGCGGCCGGGCTCGCCAACGCCGGCCAGGCGGGTGAGGCGCGGGAGTACTTTGCGCAGGCGGTGGCCCACGACCCCGACAACGCCAAGGGGCATCACCTGTACGCTCTCTTCCTCGCGAAGCAGGCCGGTGGGCTCGACGAGGCGTTACGGCAGATCGGCCATGCGACCCGCCTGGAGCAGAACGATCCCCGCATCCTGCTCGACGCCTCGAGGATGTTCGCGCGGGCGAAGATGTTCGCCCGTGCGATGCGTTTCGCCCAGCAGGCGTTGCAGGTCATGCCCGGGGACCCGGCGGCGGAGAAGTGGCTCGAGCAGTTGAACGGCATGATGGAGGGCGGAGGGAACGCGTAGGATGCGCATCGGAGAGGCGGTCGCAACGTGATCTTCAAGGCGCGGGGGTTGACGGACAGGGGGCTGCGCCGGCACCACAACGAGGACGAGCTCCTCGTGCGCGACGACCTGAGCCTGTACGTGGTTGCCGATGGAATGGGCGGCCACGCCGCCGGTGAGGTCGCGGCCGGACTGGCCGTCAAGGAAGTCGAGCGCTCGGTTGAGACCTCGGCAGGGGCCGAAGACGACACCTGGCCCCAGGGCTGGGACCCCCGCTTTTCGGTCAACGCCAACCGCCTCGTGCACGCGATCCTCTCGGCGCACCGGCAGGTGACCGGAGCGGTTGCCGGGGAACCGGAGCTGCGCGGCATGGGAACGACGATCGTCGCGGCGCTGCTCGACGGGGCGCGCGGTCGCGTGAGCGTGGCCCACGTCGGAGACAGCCGCGCGTACCTGTGCCGCGACCGCGCGACGTCGCTGATCACTGCGGACCACTCGTGGGTGCACGAGCAGGTCGTGGCCGGCCTGCTCTCGGAAGATGCGGCCCGCACCCATCCGCTCAAGAACGTCGTCACGCGGGCGCTCGGCGGAAACCAGGAACCGCTCGTCGACGTCGAGGATCGGGCCCTCGTCCCCGGCGACCTGCTGCTACTGTGCTCGGACGGCCTGAACACGATGCTCTCCGACGAGGAGATCGGCGAGATCCTGGCCCGCGGCGGCGACCTGACGCGCCTGGCCTACAGGCTCGTGGCCGAAGCCAACCGCAAGGGAGGCGTCGACAACATCACGGTGATCCTTGCGCAGGCGTTGCCTTGACCCTCCGGGCGGCGAGGGGTATCGTGCGTAATATGAGGATCACGCGCGTGGTCGTGGTGGGAACCGTTTGCGCGCTGGCGCTGTCGGTGCCTGCGCGCGCCGCGATCGCCGTGAGTTCGTACGGGCGCGGAGGCGTCGTCTTCGAGGTGGAGGCCACCCCCGGGGCCCAGGCCACGCTCGCGGCGTGCTCGCAGGCCCTCGACCTCCTCCTGCAGCGCGGCTGGCAACCCGGCACCGCCCATGTCCGCATCCAACACGATCCGTACGACGCGACGTCGCCGGCCGCAGACGTCGTGCTCGGCACCGCCGCTGACACCGACGACAGCGCGTTCGAGTTCACCGCAGAGCTGGTCGAGCGCCAGTTGGGGCGGACGGCGGATCCCGCGGTGGCGGCCTTGTTGGCGCGCACGGTCGCGGCCAACCTGAGCGCGCCGGGGTGCACTCGCCGGACGAACTGGGAGCGGAGCTGGGTCGCACGCCTCGCGAGCGGGGACCTGCTCACGACGGCGTTGCCCGAGCTGCTCTGGCGGACCGGCGGCGATGGCGCCGTCCGCGCGGCGGCGCAGGGGAGCTGGCCCGAGGCGGCGTACGCGGCGCTCGCCGCGCGCGGCGTCGAGCACCCTCTCCGCCGGATGGGCGAGGTCGCGGTCGCTGGCCTGGTCAACCCCGGTGCGCTCGGCTTCCACGCGCTCTGCGCGGCGGCCGGCGCCCCCCCGGCGCCCGCTCAGGGGCTCGACGTGAGCTTCACCGAGACCGGTCTGCGTTTGCTCGCGCTTCCCGGCGACGCCGCCGCGGTGGCGGTACAGACGCTTGCGACCGGGCGCGCCACCGGCTGGGTCGTCGTCAAGTACGCCTTGACGGGGTCGTTCGATGCGGTCCCGCTCAACCCCGCAGCCGAGGTGAACGTCCCCCTGCGCGGCGTCGAGTGGGCTGCGGTGGTTGCCGTCGGCGAGGGTCCGGACGGTCGCCTCGCCCTCAACTGCAGGCCGCTCGCCGACTACCCGGTCCGCGTCAACCGCTGGGACTTCCTGGCCGGCGAGGACAACGCGAGCCTGGCGTGGGAGACACAGCGCCAGGAGGGGCTCAAAGGGTTCGTCGTGGAAGCGCTGCGGACCGACGCCCGCGGCGGCTGGAGCGTCATGCGGCGGACGATGGTGCCCGTGGCCGCGGACGGCGAGAACTCGTTCGGCTACACATTCGTCGACGGGGACACCAAGGGCGTGGGCGGGTATCGCCTGCTCGCCCTCACGGCCGACGGCTTCCTCGCCGAGGTCGGGATGTTTCCTCTTCACGCCGAGCCGTGGCCCGCGGGCGAGCCGGCGGCGCGCTGACATCCAGGCGAGATCCGGCGCTCAAGCCTGCGCCAGGCGGAAGGCGCCCCAACCCAGCAAGCCGAAGACGAGCAGCGGCATCGCCAGCACGGCGAGCAGGGGGATACCGAGAAGCACGAGGGTGAGCAGGGCCATTCCGGCCAGCGCCAGCTTGACCAAGCCGAAGACGAGCCTCAACGGCAGGAGCAGCAGCTTCAGCGAGAGCACCAGGACTCCGGTCGCCAGGAGCACCACACCTACCGACGCCAGTGCCAGCAACGTGAGCATGATCGTCCCCCTCGCACGATCGTACGACGCCGCATGCCGTGAGGTTTTGCTCCGCGCCGGGGCCGAAAACGGCGCGGTTTGCCTACAATGCCCTCGTGGCGTCGGGCCGCGCGTTGCGCGCCGTCGTGGTGGCCGCTGTCCTCGCGTCGCTGCTGCTGGCGGGCGGCGCGCTGTGGTGGTTGAGCCCGGGGCGGGGGATTGGCGCGTGGCGGCAGGGGCCTCCGCCGCGCCCGTGGGCGGCGTGGCGACGGCAGGAGACGGTCTGGCGCGAGCAGGGGCTGCGCCGGCCGATCGAGAGCCGTTACGTACCGCTGCCCGCGATCTCCATCGACCTGCAGCTGGCTCTGCTCGTGAGCGAGGACATCAACTTCCTCGGGCACGGAGCGTTCGACTTTGCCGCCATCCGTGAGGCGATCGGGGAGAAGGAACGCGGTGGCGGCCGCTTTCGCGGGGCCTCGACGATCACGCAGCAGCTCGCCAGGACGCTGTTCCTCTCCAACGAGCGGACGCTCTGGCGGAAGCTGCGGGAGGCCCGGCTCGCGTGGTGGATGGAGCGCCGGCTCGGCAAGCGCCGCATCCTCGAGCTATACCTGAACGTCGTGGAGTTCGGCCCGGGCGTCCTCGGCGCCGAGGCTGCCTCCCGCCACTACTACGGCGTTGCAGCGGCTGCGGTCGACGCATCGCAGGCGGCCGGGCTGGTCGCGGCGATACCTTCTCCCGGCCGCGACAACCCGGACACGTCCACCCCGCGCTGGCACGCTCGCCAGGCGCTCATCCTGCGCCGCATGGAGCACGCGTCGTGGCTGCGCCGCCTGCTCGTCGCTCTCGATCGCAGCGAGCGCGACTGATCGCGGCCCCGCGCTTGCCAATGACCGGCAACCCCTCTACAGTCCGGATGCATGGCAGGGTCACCGACACCCCAGTTCCTCGCTCCGCTCGAAGACTTGCGGCAACGGATCGCCGACGCTGAACGGGCCGGCGGCGCGGCCGGCCGGGCCGAGCTCGCCCGCCTGAAGAGTCGGTTGGAGGACGAGGCGCGGAGGATCGCCGCGGAGCTGACCCCGTGGCAGCAGTGCCAGCTGGCTCGCCATCCGGAGCGGCCGTACTGCCTGGACTACGTTCGCGGCCTGTTCACCGACTGGGTGGAGGTGCACGGCGATCGGACGTTCGGCGACGACCCGGCGATCGTTGCCGGGTTCGCCCGCCTGGACGGGGAGAGCGTGGCGGTGGTAGGCCACCAGAAGGGGCGGGACACGCGCGAGCGCCTCTACCGGAACTTCGGCCAGCCGCGTCCCGAGGGGTACCGCAAGGCGTTGCGCCTCATGCGGTTGGCCGAGAAGTTCGGGCGCCCGATCGTGAGCCTCGTCGACACCCAGGGGGCGTACCCGGGGCTCGAGGCGGAGGAGCGCGGACAGGCCGAGGCGATCGCCCGGAACCTGCGGGAGATGGCCGCGCTCAAGGTCCCGATCGTCGTGGTGGTGACCGGCGAGGGCGGATCGGGCGGCGCGCTGGCGATCGCCATCGGCGACCGGATCCTGATGCTCGAGCACGCGGTGTACTCCGTCATCTCGCCCGAAGGCTGCGCCGCGATCCTGTGGAAAGACCAGACACAAGTCCAACAGGCCGCCAGCGCGCTGCGCCTGACCGCCGGCGACCTGCTACGGCTCGGCGTGATCGACGAGGTCATCCCCGAGCCGCTCGGGGGGGCGCACATGGATCCGGGTCTGGCGATCAGGACGGTGGGGAGCGCCGTGCGCAAGTCGCTGGCCGAGCTGCGGCGGATCAAGCGCGACGAGCTGCCCCGCCGCCGTTTCGCCAAGTTCAGCGCCATGGGACAGTTTCTCGAACGGTGACCCCGCGGCTCCTGGTACTGCGGCGGGCTTCCGTCGTCCTCCTCGTGCTCTGGACGGCGGTGCTGGTCGCGACGTTCGTCGCGCGGCGCTACCGGCAGGCGCCGAGTCCAGAGTCGGTGGAGGAAGAGCCGGCCGCGAAGGGCGATCAGGGTCAGCCGATCCGCGTGCACAAGGGCTTCGTCTACTCCGACACGCTCGGCATCGAGCCGAACTTCCGCATCGCGGCCCGCGAGGCGGTAGAGTTCACGTCGGGTTGGTACGAGTTCCGCGACGTGCAGGTATCGCTGTACCACGAGGGGCGGGTGGCCTACGGCCTGGTCGCGGACCGACTCAGGTTCAACCCGGTCACCCACGAGGCCGAGACTTCCGGTCGCGCCGAGGTCTCGCTGCAGGGCGGAGTCGTGTTGCGGGCCGCCGGCTTCAAACTAGGTGGCAGGGAGCGCCTGCTCGAGAGCCGCGGGCCGGCGACGTTCGCGGGCCCCGGGTGGGGCGGCCTGGCGGGATCGGCGCTGTGCTCGCTCGCGAACGACACGATCGAGCTGGCCGGGGGCGTCTCGGTGACGTGGCGCGGTTCGGGCCGCACCCCCGAGCCGACGATCGTCCTGTTGGCGCGGAGCCTCCGCTACGACCGCAAGACCGCCACGGTGGTCTTCGACGACGGCATGACCGTCCTGCGAGGTCGGATGCAGGCGCGCACGGCGCAGGCCGAGTTGCAGCTGTCCGGACCCGAAGGCGAGCTGCGCACCGCCACCCTGGCCGGGCCGGTCGCGGTCACCGGCGTCCTCGACGACGGCAGCAACGTGGACGCCTCGGCCGGGACGACGACCGTCGCGAGCATTCCCGGTGGTCGCTTTCAGCTGACGGCCGCCGGCGCCGCCGACACCGGCTGGGTCACCGTGAGCTGGGCCGACCGCCACGTCGGCTGGCGGCAGCTCACGACATGGCGCCTGGTCGGGGAAGGGTCGAGGACGGCGTGGGAGTGGCTGGAAGGGCAGGGCCTCGCCTGCGCCCGCGAGATCATGGACGGCGCCGAGCCCCGGTCGCTGGCGGCCGACCGGATGCGGCTCGTGTTCGAGGGCGGGCAGGCGTCGTCGGTCCTGGCCGACGGTTCGGTCCGCGTCGAGACCGGCGACCAGTGGGCGGTGGGGGACAAGATGCAGGTGGCGCTGGCGACCAGGACGTTCGTGCTGAAGCCCTCCTCGCAGAACCGGGTGGAGCTCGGGGCGCCCGGCGCCCTCGCCTGGTGTGACCGGCTGGAAGGCTCGGAGGGGGGCGAGATCGCGGCCCGCGGCCAGGTGACGGGGGCGCTCGAGCGGGCGAGCGCCGGCCGGACCGCCGTCCCGATCCGCTTCGCGGCGTCCTCCGCGACCGCGTCCCGGGACGGCAGCCACCTGATCCTCGAGGGCGACGCCCGTCTCTGGCAAGGGGAGCGCGTGGTCCGCGCCGACCGGCTCGACTACGACCGCGCCAAGGACATCGTCACCGGGGAGGGTGGGGTACTGACGACCGCGAGGGCCGTATCGGCGAGCGGCAAGCAGTCCAACGTCGAGGTGCAGGCGCGGACGCTGCGCTACGACCGCCCCGCGGGCATCGCCACGTACGAGGGCGACGTCACGCTCGACGACGGCCAGGCGCGCGCCAGCTGCCAGAGCCTGGTGGCGACGATGGACGCGAACGGCAACATCGAGCTGGCGAACCTCGACGGCGGCGTGACGGTCCGCGACCTGGCGAGCGCCAGGGTGCTCTCGGGTCAGAAGGCGCGCATGCTCGTGGCCGACGGGCTGTTCGAGATCTGGGGCAAACCGGTACTGGTGAAGGGCCCAGGGGGCGATCAGGTCAAGGCCGACCACCTGGAGTGGCACCGGGCCTCCAACACCGTCGTCGTGCTCGGGGCGGAAGACAACCCGAGCGAGACGCTCTACCATCCGCATCAGCCGACCCCGACACCCGGGGCGCAGAGGAGGCAGCCATAGAAGAGACACCGCGGCTCGAGGCGACCAACCTCGTCAAGCGGTACCGCAAGCGGACCGTGGTGAACGGCGTCTCGCTGGCCGTGAGCGGAGGGGAGATCGTCGGCCTGTTGGGGCCCAACGGGGCGGGTAAGACAACGACGTTCTACATGCTCGTCGGGCTCGTGCAACCCGACGCGGGCGAGGTGCGGATCGGGGACGAAGACGTCACCTCCCTGCCGATGTACCAGCGCGCACGGCTCGGCATCTCGTACCTGCCGCAGGAGGCGTCGGTGTTCCGCAGGCTGACCGTCGAGGAGAACCTCTACGGCATCCTCGAGCTGCGCGGCGTGGGCTGGCGCGACGCGTCGGCCACGGTCACGGAGCTGCTGGAGGAGTTCGGGATCGCGAAGCTGCGCAGCCAGCGCGCCGAGACGCTCTCCGGGGGAGAGAGGCGGCGACTGGAGATCGCGCGGGCGCTGGTGACCCAGCCGCGCTTCCTGCTCCTCGACGAGCCGTTCGCCGGCATCGACCCGATCACGGTGCTCGACGTGCAACGCCTGATCCGCCACCTGCGGCACCGCGGCTACGGGATCCTGATCACCGATCACAACGTGCGCGACACCTTGAAAATCACCGACCGCGCGTCTATCATCAAAGACGGCAAGGTTTTTGCAAGCGGGGACCCGGAAACGCTGGCGAGGGACCCGCTGGTGCGGCAGGTGTACCTGGGAGAAGAGTTCCAGCTCTAGCGACCATGGCGCTCGAACAGAAGCTCAACCTCAAGCTGGCTCAGAGGCTCGTGATGACGCCGACGCTGCAGCAGGCGATCAAGCTGCTGCAGCTCTCGCGTCTCGAGCTCGAGCAGGCGCTCGCGTTGGAGGTGCAGGCGAACCCCCTGCTCGAGCTCGCGGAGGAGTCGCCGGCAGAGGAAGAGACCGCGAGCCCGGATGAGCCCGCAGCGGCCAACGACGGTATCGACGCGGCCGAGGCCAGCGGCGCGGAGGCCGCGAGCGCCGCGCCGGAGGGCAACGGCGACGAGCCGGCCGCGGCGGCGGACTCGTTCGGAGAGGTCGAGCTGGACGCGCTTTTCTCCAACTACCTCCAGGACAGCCCGAGCCTGAGCCAGGGGTGGGACGACGGCGAGGAGCGCTCGCTGGAGAACTCGCCGGCGCCGTTGCGCAGCCTGTTCGAGGACCTCAGCCTGCAGCTCCGGCTGGGGCACACCCCGGCCGAGCTGCGGCCGTTGTGCGAGTTCATCGTCGGCAACCTCGACCCCGACGGTTACCTCCGCGTCGGCGACGAGGAGCTGGCGCGCCAGCTCGGCGTCGACGTCGAGACGGTCCGGCGCGGGATCGCCGCGGTGCAGAGTCTCGACCCGGCAGGCATCGCGGCGCGGACGCTGCAGGAGTGCTTCGTGCTGCAGCTCGACCGGCCCTCGCTGGACCTCCCCCCCGAGCTGCTCGCCCGCGCGCGGCGCGTCGTGGCGGAGGGGTTCGACGAGCTCCTGCACCAGCGCTGGGAGCGGCTGGTACAGCGGCTCGGAGTCACCACGGAGGAGATCCGCGGCGTCCTTGACGTGCTGCGCCGCCTCGACCCGCGTCCCGGAGGCCAGTTGGGCCCGGACGAGAACCAGGCGATCGAGCCGGACGTGGTCGTCATCAGAGAGGCGGATGGGTGGCGGGTGATCCTCAACGACGACGGCCTCCCGCGCCTGCGCATCTCCCCGCGCTACCTGCAGATGCTCCAGAACGCCGGGGTCGGCGGCGACGCCAAGCGCTACCTGCGGGAGCGGATGCGCTCCGCACTGTGGTTCCTGCGTTCGGTCGATCAGCGGCAGAGCACGATTGGGCGCGTCGCGACCGCGATCGTCCGCCGCCAGGAGGAGTTCCTCGAGCACGGGATGACACGCCTTCGCCCGCTCGTCCTGCGCGACATCGCCGACGACATCGGCATGCACGAGTCGACCGTGAGCCGCGTGGTCGCCAACAAGTACATGGCGACGCCGCGCGGCGTGTTCCCGCTCAAGTTCTTCTTCCACTCGGCGATCTCGCACGCGGTCGAGGGAGACATCTCCTCGGTCGTGGTCAAGGACCGGATCCGCGACCTGATCGAGCAGGAGGACCCGGGCCGGCCGCTCTCCGACGCCCGCGTCGCCCGGCAGCTCAACCGGCTCGGGATCCGGATCGCGCGGCGGACCGTCGCCAAGTACCGCGAGGAGCTCGGCGTCCCCTCGTCGGAGCACCGCCGGCGAGCGCTCAGGTAGGGGCGCCGGGCGGCTACAATGAAGGCGACGCCCGCCACGCGAGCGCGCGCGGCCACGAAAGGGGGAAGCATGGAGCTTGAGTTCATCGCCCGCAACATCGAGTTGACGCCGCCACAGCGAGCTCTGGCCCAGAAGAAGTTCGACCGCCTGGCCAAGTACTTCAACTCCGTCCAGGAGGCCCGCCTCACCGTGGCGCAGGAGAAGCATCGGGTGTCCGCGGAAGCGTACATCCGGGGCAAGGACTTCGAGGTGGAGGCCTCGTCGGAAACGACGGAGTGGGAGGCTTCGCTGCAGGAACTGGTGGAAAAGCTCGAGCAGCAGGCGCGCAAGATGAAGCAGCGGCTCACGTCGCGGAAGCGGCTGCGCGCCAAGGAGGGCAGCTGGCAGGTCGAGGTGGTCGAGCCGGAATCGGTGCGCCGCGGAGCGCCGGAGGTCGTCGAGACGCGGCACGTTCCGGTCCTCCCGATGACCGTCGACGAGGCGGCGCTGCAACTCGACGGGTCCGGCGAGGACTTCATCGTGTTCCGGGAGGCGGCCTCCGACAAGGTGAGCGTGCTGTACAAGAGGCGCGACCGGAGCTACGGCCTCGTGACCCCGGAATTTTGATCGCCCGGCCGGCGGACGCAACGTGCGACTGAACCTGCTGCTCAAGCCCGCGCACATCCTCCTCGACATCCCTGCGCACACCAGGGAGGAGGTCTTGGTCTACGTCGCGGACCATCTCGAGCGAGCCGGCGCGGTCAGGCGCTCGCTCGACCTCGTCGACCTCCTCCTCGACCGCGAGCGACTCGGCGCCACGGTCGTCGGCGACGAGACGGCGATTCCCCACTGCAAGGTTCCCGGGCTGCGCGAGATCGTCGTGGCGTTTGCGCGCGTTGCGGAACCGGTCCAGTTCGGCGGCGAAGGCGAGACCGCGCGGCTGTTCTTCTTCGTGCTGTCGCCGGAGGAACAGCCCGCGGCCCACCTTCAGGTCCTCGCCAACATCGCACGCCTGCTGCGCAAGCCGCAGCTTCGCCAGCTCTTCGAGACCGCCCGTGACCCCGAGGCGCTGGCGGCCGCGTTGGCCCGGGCGGAGGCGCATCCGTGACCGGGCGACCGCAGGCCGTGACGGCCGACCGGTTGTTCCACGAGGGGCGTCTCGCGGGCCTCGCCCTGCACCTGGTGGCGGGGGAGGCCGGGGCGGGGAAGGCGATCACCAACCCGCGACTGCAGAAGCCTGGCCTGGCGCTCGCCGGGTTCCTCGAGTACGTCAAGCCTGGGCGCGTGCAGGTGATCGGTTTCTCCGAGGCGCAGTTCCTGGCGACGCTGCCGCCGCCCACGGCGGCCGAGCGGGTCGAGGCCTTAGCGGCGCTCGAGCCGCCGCTGATCGTGATCAGCAAGGCGATGGAGCAGACGGCCACGTTGTTCACAGAACCGTGTAACCGCCACGGTGTGCCGCTGGCGCTGACCGCCGTCAACACCTCGGCGGTCATCGAACGGTTGGGCGCGACGCTCGAGCTGTTGCTGGCGGCGCGCGAGACCGTGCACGGCGACCTCTTGGACATCTTCGCCATCGGGGTCCTGATCCTCGGCGACTCCGGCTCGGGAAAGAGCGAGTGCGCGCTCGAGCTCGTGCACCGGGGGCATCGCCTCGTGGCCGATGACGTGGTCGAGATCTACAAGGTGCGCAACGAGGAGCTGGTCGGGCAGGCGCCGGAGGAGGTGCGCGGCCTGATGGAGGTCAGGGGCCTCGGCCTCATCTCGATCGAGCAGCTGTTCGGCGTCGTGGCGGTGCGGGACACCAAGCCGATCGACCTGGTGGTGAACCTCGTCGCCGAGGGCACCGCCCAGTTCGAACGGCTGGGCCTCGCGGAGAGCAGCATCGAGCTCCTCGGCTTGCGGCGACCTCGCCTGACCGTCCCGGTGGCGCCCGGTCGGAGCCTGGCGCTCCTCATCGAGGCGGCGTCGCGCAAGTACCTGCTGTCGCAGCGCGGTGTGACCGACGCCGCCACGGACTTCCTGGCGCGCCACGACGACCGGCTGCGGGGGCGGTGATGGGGTCCGCGCCGCGCGCGGTCGTGGTGACCGGCCTCTCGGGGGCCGGCAAGAGCGTGGTGACGCGCTGCTTCGAGGATCTTGGCTTCCGCTGCGTCGACAACCTGCCGCTCGAGCTGATGGAGCCGCTGTTCGCCCACATCTGGCGCAGCGTCGGGCCGCCGTGGGCGGTCGTCGTCGACGTGCGCACGCCTGGCTTCGCCGGGAGCTTTCCGGAGATGATCGGGCGTCTCAGGTCGGCGTACCCCGAGCTGCGCCTCGTCTTCGTCGAGGCCGCCACCGAGGCGATCGTCAGGAGGTTCTCCGAGACCCGCCGGCCGCACCCGTACAGGAACCTGCCGCTCGCCGAGGCCGTGGAGCGCGAGAGCGGTGAGCTCGAAGCCGTGCGGGAGCTGGCGGACGAGAAGCTCGACACGACCGGCCTCACACCGCACGAGCTGCGCGCCGAGGTCGCCGCGCGTTTCGGCTCCACCGACCTGGCTCTGCCGATGGTCGTGCGCTGCGAGAGCTTCGGCTTTCGCTACGGGTTGCCGCCGGACGCGAACCTCGTGTTCGATCTCCGCTTCCTGCCCAACCCGCACTTCGTCCCGGAGCTGCGGCCCCTGCCCGGAGACCACCCCGACGTGCGCGCGTGGCTCGAGCGCCAACCGGAGGTCGGGACGATGTACGAACGCATCCGCGAGCTGGTCGCCGCGCTGCTGCCGGCCTACCGCCGGGAGCAGAAGAGCTATCTCGTGGTGGCGTTCGGCTGCACCGGAGGGCGCCACCGGTCGGTCTACTTCGCCGCCCGCCTGGCGCGCGACCTCACGGCCGCGCAGTGGGTGGTCACGGTTCAGCACCGCGACCGCAACCGGGAGGGGTGACGGCGTCCGGGCGCGCCCCGGGCCCGGCATGCCTTGCCGTTCGCCGGCCGTCCTGAAATAATCCGCGCATGGTGGGCATCCTGATCATCTCGCACGGCCGCCTCGCCACGGAGTTGCTGGCGGCGGCCAAGACGATCGAGCCGGCCCTCGTCGAGCAGGCGCGGGCGATCACTCTCGAGTGGAACCTCGACCCGGAGGCGGCGCGAGCCGAAATCGCCCGCGCGCTCAAGGAGCTCGATGGAGGCGACGGCGTCATCGTCCTGACCGACATGTTCGGCGGCACCCCCACCAACCTATCGCTGGGTTTCCTCGACCCGGCCCGTTCCGAGGTCGTGACCGGCGTCAACCTGCCGATGGTGATCAAGCTCGCGGGAGCGCGGCGGCAGGACGGCCGCACGTTGCGCGACCTCGCGAAGGTCGTGGCGGACAAGGGCCAGAAGAGCATCTACGTCGTCAGCGAGATCCTCGAGCGGCGGCCGGCCGGTGGGCGGGGCGATGGCGCAGATCACGGTTGAGCTCGTCAACCGGCTCGGGTTGCACGCGCGCGCCGCAGCCAAGTTTGTCCACACGGCCTCCCGTTTCACCGCGCAGGTGCTCGTCAGCCACAACGACGAGGAGGTGAACGGGAAGTCGATCCTCGGGCTGCTCCTGCTCGCGGCGCCCGTGGGCTCGAAGCTCAAGATCACGGCCGACGGGGCCGACGAGGCGGCTGCGCTCGCAGCCCTCGAACGGCTCATCGAGGAGCGCTTCGGAGAGGGCGAGTGAGCGAGCCCCGCACGCTGGTGGGGCTCGGCGTCTCGGGGGGGATCGCGATCGGGAAGCCGATCGTCGTCGAGAACCGGCCGCTGCCGGTGACCCTGGTGCAGCTCCCCCCCGACGGCGTCGAGGCCGAGGTCGCCCGCCTGCACCGGGCGGCGACGCGCGCGGCCACCCGCCTGGCGGAACTCGCGAGCGAGGCGACGCGCACGGTGGGCGCGGAGTACGGGGCGATCTTCGAGGCGCAGCGTCTGATGCTCGAGGACCCGGCTTTCCTCGACGAGGTGGAACGACTGATACGCACCGAGGCGGTCAACGCGGAGTGGGCGCTCGAGCAGGTCACGCACCGCCTCGTCGCCCAGTTCGAGCAGCTCGGCGACCTCTACCTGCGGGAACGCCGCGGGGACGTGCTCGACGTGGCGCTCGAGCTGCAGCGGTCGCTGCAGGGGCGCGCCGCCGCTCCGATCGACTTCAGCGGGGCGACCAGCATCCTGATCGCCGATGACATCCCGCCGTCGCAAGCGCTCCGGCTGGCGACGCGGATGGTGGGCGGCTTCGCGTCCGAGACCGGCGGCCTGACCTCGCACACCACGATCATCGCGAAGTCCCTCGGCATCCCGGCGGTGGTGGGGATCCCCGGACTGGTTCGCGAGGTCGAGAGGGCGGGCCTCGTGATCGTGGACGGGTTCGAAGGCCATCTGATCGTCGATCCCGACCCGGCGCTGATCCAGGTCTACGGCCTGCGCGCCGAGGAACACCGCCGGCGACAGCACGAGCTGCTGGGCCTGGCCCACCTGCCGGCCGCGACCTCCGACGGCCGAACGATGCGGTTGCTCGCCAACATCGACCTGGTGCCCGAGATCGCCGCCGCCAAGGCGGGCGGCGCGCAGGGGATCGGGCTGTTTCGCAGCGAGTTCCTGTTCATCCAGGCGAGCCCCGAACTGCCGAACGAGGATCGGCAAGCGGCGGCGTACGCCGAGCTCCTGGCGGCGTTCCCCTCGGGCCCGGTGACCGTCCGGACGTTCGATCTCGGCGGCCGCAAGCTGGCGCGCGAGATGCTCGGGAACCCGGAGAACAACCCGGTCCTCGGCCTGCGCGGGGTCAGGCTCTGCCTGCAGAAGCCCGATTTCTTCCGCACGCAGCTGCGCGCGTTGCTGCGGGCGGCCGGGCAGTATCCGGACGCCCTCAGGATCATGGTGCCGTTGATCGGTCACGTCGAGGAGGTGAAGACGGTCCGCGTGCTCCTCGAGCGATACCGCGTCGAGCTGCGGTCGGAAGGGATCGTAGTCCCCGACCGGGTCATCGTCGGCGTGATGATCGAGGTGCCGGCCGCGGCGATGATCGCGGAGCACCTCGCGCGCGAGGTGGACTTCTTCGCCATCGGGACCAACGACCTCACCCAGTACACGCTCGCGGTCGACCGCGGCAACGAGCAGGTGTCGAAGCTGTTCCGGCCGTTCCATCCCGCGGTCCTGCGCCTGGTCGAACGGGTGATCTCGGTCGGGGCGCGCGCCGGGATCCCGGTGTCGCTGTGCGGCGAGATGGCGGCCGACCCGCTGGCCGTGCCGCTGCTCGTGGGCCTCGGCCTGACGGAGTTCTCGATGCACCCGCCGGCGCTGCCGCTGGCGCGCAGCCTGATCCGCGCCGTGTCGTTCCGCGAGGCGAGGCGAATGGCCCAGCGGGCGCTGGCGCTCGCGACCGCCAAGGAGGTCGAGGAGTACCTGCTGGAGCAGCTCTCGGGCCTGCTCTCGCACCTGAAGGTGAGGATCCTGCCGTGAGCCGGCTCGTCGAGAAACCGTGGGGGCAGGAGGAGGTCTTCGCCGAGACCGAGCGGTACGTGGGCAAGATCCTGACGGTACGCGCGGGCCACGCCCTGTCGCTGCAGTATCATGTGGTCAAGGACGAGACGATGCGGGTGCTCGAAGGGTCGTGCGAGCTGCACCTCGGGGATGCACCGGCGAGCCGCGAGCTCGTGGCCGCCGTCCTGCGGCCGGGAGACGTCGTCCGGGTCAGGCCCGGCGTGCTGCACCGGCTCGTGGCCCTCACCGACGTGCGGCTCGTCGAGGTTTCGACGCCGGAGCTCGACGACGTCGTCCGCCTCGACGACCGCTACGGGCGGGAAGGCACCTGTGAGCCATAGGCCGCGGGGGAGGTCGAGATGATCACTGCGCTCGTCGTGCTGGTCGCGCTCGGAGCGGGTGGGGCGGGGGAGGAAAAGCCGAACCCGGCGCCCACGCCGTCGCTGAGCATCCTGCTGGCGAAACCCGAGGAGGGGCCGGCACGCGCTTCCTCCCTGGCCGACGTCGCCAAGCGGATCAAGTTGAACCTGCCGGCCAACCAACCGCGGGTCATCAACAACGAGACCGTCAAACAACTGGCGCAAGGCGTGGAGCTGACGATGAGCGCGGCCGCCCCTCCGATCACGGGCGGCGTCCGCGGCGGCACGGCCGAGGAGCGGAAGAAGGCGATCTGGCAGGAGCGCTACCGGGCGGCGCAGGACCGGGTGCGCCGCCTCGAGGGCGAGATCAAGGAGCTCTCCTCGCGCGCCAACCAGCTGGAGCAGGAGTTTTACGCCCACGACGATCCGGTCTACCGCGACTCGACGATCAAGCCGGCGTGGGACCGGGCGCTCGCAGATCTCGCCAAGGCCAAGACCGACCTCGCGGATGCGCGGGGTGAGCCGGACCGGGTCCTCAACGCCGCCCGGCGGGACGGCGCGCTCCCTGGCTGGTTCCGGGGCCTCGACGAGGGGACGCCCACGGCGAGCCGGGGGGAAGGGGAGGCGTCGCGTCCCGGCCCGACCGGCCGGCCGCCGGCGACCCCGACGCCGCGACCCCTGGTGCCGCTGCCACCCCCGAACTGAGCGGCCTGCAGTTGCAAGCGCGGGGAGAAGACGGTAGAACGTGGGCTGTCGGGCACGGGCGAACGCCTGCCGTGCCCGTGCCCCGGGGGAGAGGCCGCAGGTGAGCGGGAAGATGGAAACGTACTTCATCGAGACGTGGGGTTGTCAGATGAACGTCCTCGACAGCCAGCGGCTCGAGGGGTTGCTGCAGCAGCGCGGATTGCGTCGCGTCGCGCACGCCGAAGGCGCGGACGTCGCGGTGCTCAACACCTGCTCGGTGCGCGAGAAGGCGGTCCACAAAGTGCTGTCGCGCCTCGGTGAGCTGCACGGGCTGCGCCGCGAGAACGGCCGGCCCGGTGTGGTCGGGCTGTGCGGTTGCGTTGGCGAACAGGAGGGGGCACGCCTGCTGGCGCGGAGCGCTGGCCTCGACTTCGTGCTCGGACCCGGGCGCGTCTCGCAGCTCCCCCAGGTGCTGGACGCGGTCGCCCAGGGGAGGCGAACGAGTGTCACCGGCTTCCCGGCCGGCCCCGACTACGACCCCGACACGATCGCGCGCGGCTCCAGCGCTCGCCAGTACATCACCGCTATCCACGGGTGCGATCAGCACTGCACCTTCTGCATCGTGCCGACCACACGCGGCCACGAGAGCAGCCGGACGCTCGCGGAGATCGTGGCCGAGGTGACCGGCGTCGTGGAGCGGGGCGGGAAGGAAGTCACGCTGCTCGGGCAAACGATCAACGCCTACCGGTGCCCAGCCACCGGCGCCGACTTCGGCGACCTGCTGCAGGTGGTGGGGGCTGTGCCCGGCGTGTGGCGCGTCCAGTTCGTCACCTCGCACCCCCGGTTCTTCACGCGCGCGATGGTCGAGAAGATCGCCAGTGTCCCGTCGCTCGGCACGTACCTCCACCTGCCGTTCCAGGCGGGGTCCGACGCCGTGCTCAAGCGCATGCACCGCGGCTACACCCGCGCGGGCTACCTGGACCTCGTGGCCATGATCCGGACCGCGATGCCACGAGTCACGCTCTCGACCGACGTTATCGTCGGTTTCCCCGGCGAGACCGAGGACGACTTCGCGGCCACGCTGGACGTGGTCCGGGAGGTCGGCTTCGGCCAGCTCTACGGCTTCGTGTTCTCGCCGCGGCCGCGGACGCCCGCCGCCCGCTACCCCGGCCGGATCGCGCGCGCGGAGGCTGGGATTCGTTTGGAACGACTGTTCGATTTGCAGGCCTCCATCCAGCTCGAACTCAACCAAGCGATGGTCGGACGAACCGTCGAGCTCCTCCTCGACGGCCCGGCCAAGCGCGGTTCGGCATTGTGGCAGGGGCGGGGAGCCGACAACCGCGTGGTCAACGTTCCGGGGTGGAACGGGATCGCGGCTGGAGAGCTCGCCACGGTCGTGATTACCGGCGCCACGCCGCACTCCCTCCTCGGCGAGCGGCGAGAGCCGGTGACCCGGCCGGCTTGACACGCCTTCCGCATTGGCTGAGATTGGAGGCGTGAATGATAAGCGCGAAGCGCCGGCTCAGCTCGAGGTCGAGATCAGGGGTCTGATCCTCGACCCGGTTTCCAACACACCGATCGTGATCCTGAAGAAGCCGGATGAGAACCTCTTCCTCCCGATCTGGATCGGCGTCTTCGAGGCGAATGCGATCGCGCTCCAGCTCGAGGGTGTGGCCACACCGCGCCCGATGACCCACGACCTCCTCCGTGCGGTCATCACGGTGATGGGTGGCCGGGTCGAGGCGGTCACGGTGCACTCGCTGGTCGAGAGCACGTTCCACGCCCGCATCGCGCTGCGGACGCCCGACGGCCAGTTCCGCGAGGTCGACGCCCGGCCATCGGATGCGATCGCGCTCGCGCTGCGCTGCGGCGCGCCGATTCGCGTGGCGGCCGAGGTGTTCCGCGAGGCGCATGCGCTCGACCTCCGCGAGGGCGAGGACAACGAGGCCCGGTTGCGGGAATGGCTCGAGTCGCTCACCCCCGAGCAGCTCGGCAAGTACAAGATGTGATGGCGTGACTCGGTCGAGCGCGACCCCTCGCGCCGGCCCCGAGATCCCCCAAGAGGACGGTTTGTGGCGCGCCGGCCGGGCGGTCACCGGGCCCGGGAGGTTGACAGCGTTTCCACCGCCCCGATACAGTGCCCGAGTCGCCAAGACGAGGGCGTGTCCGAGCGCCAGCACGGTGGAGGGTCGATCCGGCCTTCGACGTGTGGCGCGCGGGGCGGACGGGGAGCCATGATCATCACGATAGCCAACCAGAAGGGCGGAGTGGGCAAGACGACGACTGCGATCAACCTCGCGGCGGCGCTGGCGCTCAAGGGCGTGCACACGTTGCTGGTGGACCTCGACCCGCAGGGAAACACGACGATGTCGTTCGTCGACCAGCACGCCCTCGGGCGCTCGATGTACGACGTCCTCGCGGACGGAGCCGCGATCGAGGAGGTGATTCAGCCAACCGCCGTCGACAACCTCGACATCGCGCCGGCCAGGATCTCTCTGGCAAAGCTGGAAAACGCAATGGTCGGCGAGCTGGACGCACACTTCCGCCTGAAGGATCGCCTGGCGCCGGTCGTGCCGAAGTACGAGTACATCATCGTCGACACGCCGCCGACACTCGGGCTCATCACAGTGAACGCGATGGTCGCGGCGACCCACCTGCTGATACCGATCCAGTCCTCGTACTTCGCCCTGGAGGGTACCGACGACCTCCTCGAAACGGTCGAGAAGATCAAGGTCCGCGCCAACCCCGACCTGCAGCTGCTCGGGGTCCTCATCACCCTGCACGACCGCCGCACCGTCCTCGCCCGCGACATTCACGAACGGATCGCCCAGGTCTTCGGCGACAAGGTGTTCCAGACCGCGGTGACCAAGTCCGTGCGTCTCGAGGAGAGTCCTGCATATCGCACCTCGATCTTCGAGCATGCGCCTCAGTCGAGCGGCGCGCTCGAGTACTACGCACTCTGCGAGGAGGTCATGGCCCGTGTCTAGCCGCAAGGGTTTGCCCGATTTCCGCAAGATGCGGCACGACCGCCACTTCGTCGAGGAGCTCGCGAACCAGTCGGTGACCGCGGTCGGCGTCATGCTGCCGACGGACCGTATCGAGACCAACCGGGAGCAGCCGCGCTCGAACCTCGGTGACCTCACCGAGCTGACGGCCTCGATCCGCGCGCGCGGCGTGCTCGAGCCGCTCCTCGTCCGGCCGCTGCCGGGCGGCCGCACCTACCAGTTGATCGCCGGCGAGCGGCGTTTTCACGCTGCGGTCGAGGCCGGTCTCGAAGAGGTCCCGTGCATCGAGATGGCGGTCACCGACCAGGAGGCGCTTGAGCTGGCTCTGGTCGAGAACCTGCAACGGAGGGACCTGTCGCCGTTCGAGGAGGCCGAGGGCTACCGCACGCTCGTAGAGAAGTACGGTTACACTCACGACCGGGTCGCGGCGGCGGTAGGGAAGTCGCGCCCGACGATCACCGAGGGTCTCAAGCTCCTCGCGATCCCGCCGGCGATTCAGGACCTCTGTCGGCATGCCGACATCACCGCCAAGTCGATGCTTCTCCTCATCGCCCGGGCCGGCAGCATCGACGAGATGGAGCGCCTCGTCCAGGAGATCGCGGAAGGCCACCTCGATCGCGAGGCCGCCCGCCTGGCCGCTCAGACCCCGGCCGTCCCGACCCGAAGCGCCGACGATCCGGGTGACGATTCAGTCCCCTCCGCACACGCCCCCGCCGGGGGAGCGTTCCGCCCGCTGCAGATTCGCTTGCGCGCGCCGGGCAGCGTCCCGGTCCGTCTCTCCCTGACGATCCGCCAGCCCGGCGTTTCCCGGGACGAGATCATCGCCACCGTCGAGGCGTTCCTGCAGCAGCTGCGGGCGGGCGAGCTCGACGACCGCCTCGGCTGACGGATCCGCTCCGCCCTCGGTTCGGCGGCGTCCTCCGTCTTCGGACCTTGTGACGGAGTCGCGGCCCGAACGGGGAGCGGCTCCATGCGCCCACCGCATACGCTTGCATCGTTCGGCCGTGTGTTGATGCATGTAATTTAACATAATATATCTTATCGGACCTACGAGACGCGACGCGGGCTGCGGAATTCGGCCCGCCTGTGGAATACCCTGTTGAACGATCGCGACCGCTTCCGTCCGCGCCGGGATTGGCAATTCCCCTCCGCTCCCGTACCATCTCCGGGTGATGCGCGGACCCCGTCGCTTCGTCCTCGGACGTGCCCTGGTCAAGGAGATGGTCCCGACGCTGGTGATGGCCGCCGGCGTGAGCACGTTCCTCCTGCTCATCCGCGCGCTGTTCGTGGTGGCCGATCTTTTCATCTCCCGCAGCGTCGGCACCGGCACCGTGGTGAGGCTGCTGGCGCTCGGCGTGCCCAACATCCTGGCGCTGACGCTGCCGATCGGCACGTTGTTCGCGGTGCTCATGACCTCGGCTCGTTGGGCCGCCGACTCGGAGCTAGTCGCGATGCAGGCGTGCGGCGTGCCGCTGCGGCGGGTCGCCCTTCCCCTGATCGTGGTGGCGGGCCTGGTGTTCGTGGCGGATGCCGTGCTCACCCTGGCGGTCATGCCGCAAGCGAACGCGCAGCTCTCGCAGCTCACGCGCAAGGTGGCGCTCTCGGCGGCCAGCGCCGCGATCGAGCAGCGCGTCTTCGCCGAGGACTTCCCCAACCAACTGCTCTACGTCGACAAGATCGACCGCGGCACCGGACGCTGGCACGGCATCCTCCTGTTCGACAACAGCAACCCCGATCAGGAGAGCCTCGTCACCGCCGATTCGGGCAGCCTCGTCATTGACCCACACGACGGGAGCGCCTGGCTCAACCTGCGCGACACGACGACCCACCTCCTCCGTCCGAACGAGCCCGACTCGTACCGCAAGAACGACAACAACGAGCTCCGCATCCGGTTGCGGCAGGCGCAGACCGGGGGCGGTCGCCAGCAGACGCGTCTCGGCGTCCGTGAGACGAGCACCGAGGAGTTGCTGCAGCGCGCCGAGAAAGGGGCCGTTGCCGGTCAGCCCGCCGATTTCGCCCGCGAGGCGCGCGTCGAGCTGAACAAGCGCGTGGCGATCCCAGCCGCCGCCGTCGTTTTCGCCCTGGTCGGGTTTCCGCTCGGCATCCGGAATCGGCGCGGAGGCAAGGGGTACGGGCTCACGGCCTCGGTGGCGCTGGTGGTCGCCTACTACGTCCTGCTCAACAACGGCGAGCTCCTCGCGACCGGGGGCAAGGTTCCGGTCGCGGTCGGCATGTGGTTGCCCAACCTCGCCCTCCTGCTCCTGGGCGCGTTCCTCTTCCGCCGCGCCGCCCGCGGGGAGTCCGGAGGCGCCCCCCTCCTGACCCGTATCGTCGAGACCGGCATGAAGATCGTCGTCGGACCTTTGCGGGCCGCCGCCGCCGCGCTACGCCGCGCGTGGTCCGGTCGCGGCGCCGCCGCGACGGCCGCGGGCGACTCGACCCCGGCCCGCGTCCCGGCGACGCTCGGCGTCGTCGACCAGTACTTGCTCCGCCAGTGCGTGAGCTTCTTCCTCCTCGTCGTGGTCGCGGTGTGCTCGCTGTGGATCGCCGTGGACCTCTCGGGGAACCTCGAGGACATCCGCAGGAACTCGGTGCCGTTGGTGACGGTGGCCTCGTACTACCTGCTGTCGCTGCCGCAGATCCTCCACGACACCTTGCCGTTCGCCTTCCTGATCGCGTTCCTGGCGACCGCGGCCGTCCTCGAGCGACGCAACGAGACCACGGCGTTCAAGGCCGCAGGGGTCTCGCTGAGCCGGATCGCGCTCCCCCTCCTGATCCTCGGCGCAGCCGTCGGTGCCGGCCTGTTCCTGCTCGACAACCAGATCACGCAACGGGCGGAGAGGTCGAAGCAACAGCTCGAGGACATTCTGCGCGGGCGCAAGGTTGCCCGCTCGTACCGCGCCACCGATCGGCCGTACGTGTTCCTTCCAGACGGCCGGACGCTGGTGAACTTCCTCGAGTTCGACCCGGACACCAAGACGCTGATCAGGCCGTCGGTGTTCGTGTTCGACCAGCGGTTCAACCTGCGCACCCGCTACATGGCGAAGCGCGCCACGTTCGTCGACGGGCAGTGGCGGGCCGAGGGGGCCTGGTCGCGGACGTTCATGGCCGACGCGACGCCGGAGTTCGTGACCTACCCGGGCACGGTCGATCTGCCACTGTCGGTCGGCCCGAGCTACTTTGGCCGCGAGTACCGGAGGCCGGAGCAGATGACCTTCGGCGAGCTACGGCGCTACATCGCCACGCTGCGCGCGGCCGGCTACCGCGTCGATCGTCTGGTCGTGCAGCTCAACCAGAAGATCGCCTACCCGTTCAGCCTCGTCATCCTCCCCTGGCTCGCCATGCCGTTCGCGTTCAAGCCCGGGCGCAGCCGCAGCGCCATCGGCGGCATCGCGCTCGCGCTCGTGCTCGGGATGGCGTACTTCGGCTTGATGGCGCTAGTGGATCAGCTCGGGGACGCGGCCCTCGTGCCGCCTGCGCTCGCGTCGTGGACCCCGACCGTCGTGTTCACCCTGCTGGCGATCAACCGCCACACGACGCTGCGCACCTGAGCGCATCCTCCGGCCGGGAACGTCGGCATGCCGACACCGCCGGCCTGGCCCGACGCCCCCCGCCGCACCCAGACGAAGATCGGGATAGGGGGCGGCGACAAATCGTCGCCGCTCCCCTCCCACACCACCGGACATGCGGGTCCGCATCCGGCGGTTCGGCAGGTTGAGGTCACTGGTGCTACGGGCCCGAGCGCGCGTCTCCGTTTGCCGCCGACGAGGGTTCCCCGCTCCGTCTTGCGCCCCAGGCTTCACCGGGTCGCCCAAACGGCAGCTCCAGTTGTCCGGACTTCTGGGGCCGTCCCTCACCGAGACCCACGGTCGCCTCGCTCTCCCTTCCGTTCGGCCCTTCCCGGTCCCCCGGTACTATGGCCTCTGCTGACTTCTCGCTCCGCCTCCCGGCGTTGCCCTTTCAGGCACAAGGCGAGATCTCCCCAGGTAAGAACATCGGCTTTCAGAGCACGACCGCCGGATCTACGCCGCCTCCCTTTGGTCGCTGGAGCTTCGCGGTAAGTGGCCCGCTCGCCATGGAAGGCTCCGCCTCGTATCCGGTTCCTGTTCGTCGGCCCGCTCCTCTCGCTCCACGCTTCCTCCGGACACTCCCTCGCGGTCATGCCCTTGCGCTTCGCTCAGGTCGGTGCGACCTCCTCCCTCCCGGACTTGCACCGGGTAGCCGATGCCCATGCTGGGCGCACCACCACAACAAGACGGCCCCGGTTGTCCGGGGCCGCTGGTCTCTGGCCGCCGTCCCGCCTCGCGGAGACGGGAACGTGGCTCGGACCATGTCAGCCGAGGACCTTGCCGATCCGCTCCATCGCCCAGTCGATCTCCTCGCGGGTGATGACCAGCGGAGGGGCGAACCGGATGATGTTGACGTGCGTCTCCTTGCACAGCAACCCCTGGCGCTGCAACGCCTCGCAGAACTGCCGCGCGCCGCCCGCTGCGGGGGTCAGCTCGACACCGATCCAGAGTCCGCGCCCGCGGACCTCCTTGATCTTGGCCGAGCGGAGCGAGCGTAGCCGCTCGAGGAAGTAGTCGCCGAGCCGGGCCGAGTTCGCGATCATCCCTTCCTCGACCAGGACCTGCAACGCCGTGCGCGCGACCGCGCAGGCGAGCGGGTTCCCGCCGAACGTGGAACCGTGGTCACCGGGGGCGAAGACGTCCATGACCTCGTCGTCGGCCAGGATGCCGGAGATCGGCATGCAGCCGCCGCCGAGCGCCTTCCCGATCACGACGATGTCCGGCCGGATCCGCTCGTGCTCGAAGCAGAACATCTTCCCGGTGCGGCCGAGGCCGGACTGGATCTCGTCCACGGCGAGCAGGAACCGGTTCGCCGTCGCCAGCTCCCGCAGCCCACGCAGGAACCCGGCGGGCGGGCTCACGATGCCTCCCTCGCCCTGGATCGGTTCGACCAGGACCGCGACCGTCTCGGGCGTGATCGCCCGCTCGACGGCCCCCAGGTCGCCGTACGGCAGCAGCCGAAATCCGGGCGTAAACGGGCCGAACCCCTTGCGGTACTGTTCCTCCGAGGAAAAGCCGACGATCGTCGTGGTGCGCCCGTGGAAGTTCCCGGCGAAGACGAGGATCTCTCCCCTGTCCTCCGCCACGCCCTTGACCGTGTGCGCCCACTTGCGCGCCGCCTTGATCGCGGTCTCCACCGCCTCGGCACCGGTGTTCATCGGCAGGAAGCGGGCGTAGCCGGTGAGACCGCACAGCTCGGCGCAGAGCGGGCCGAGCTGATCGTTGCGGAACGCCCGCGAGGTCAGCGTCACCCGGTCGGCCTGGGCTTTCAGCGCGGCCACGATGCGCGGGTGGCAGTGCCCCTGGTTCACCGCCGAGTAGGCAGCCAGGAAGTCGAGGTACTTGTTTCCCTCGACGTCCCAGACCCAAACGCCGCTGGCGCGGCTGATGACCACGTCGAGCGGATGGTAGTTGTGTGCGCCGTACCGATCCTCGAGCTCGATCAGATCGGCGGTTGCCGCGACCTCTGTGACCATTGTCGCCTCCGAGAGCCCGCGGGAGTGCCGCGGGAGGCCGGCAGCGTACGTGATCGTGACCGAAGGCGCAAGCTCGGGAGCGCGCGCTCCCGGCCGCGGGCCGGCCGCCAGGTCACCCGAAGACGTACTCGACCCGGCCGCCGCCGAGCAACCCCGTCAGCGCCGGAACCAGGCTCTCCGGGTCCACGCCCAGGACCCGCGTCGGCACCAGCTCCGCCGTCCACGAGGGCCCCAACAGACGCAGCCGCAGCTGGACCCTGCCCTCGTGGCGGAGGACCAGCTCGTGCAGCGTGCGCAGCTGCTCGGGTGCGGAGAAGCGACTGAGATCGAGCTCCACTCGCAGGGCCGTCGCTCGCCGCGACTCGATCCCCTCGAGCGGCGCGACCTCGTCGAGCGAGAGCTCCACGTGCTCCCCCTCGCTGCTCCGCGGCGTCGCGGTGGCAAGGACGGCCGTGCCGTCCACGAGCGCCCGCTCCGACCGCTCGAACACGTCGGCAAACGCCACCGCCCGCACCCCGCCTGTCTGGTCCTCCAGGGTGAACGACGCCATCCGTCGGCCTTGGTTGCGGCCGTCCCGGATCGGACGCACCTTGAGTCCGGAGATCAGCCCGCCGACGACGACCCGGTCGGCCCCCGCTGCCGACAGCTGCGCCAGGTCGCACACCCTGGCGGCCCCCAGCGCCCTGAGCACTCCGGTCCAGCGGTCCAGTGGGTGGCCGGAGAGGTAGAAGCCGAGCGTCTCGCGCTCGCCCCTGAGTCGCTCCTCGCTGCTCGCCGGCACCGTGCCCGGCGGCGTCGGGGCGGGCTCGGCGTCCTCTGCGAAGCCGAAGAGGAACCCCTGCCCGGTCTCCAGCGCCTGTCGTTCGCGGGACGCCTGGTCGACCAGCGTGTCCAGCCCGGCGAGGAGGGCGCCCCGGTCGGGGTGCAGCGAGTCGAACGCGCCGGCGCGGATCAGGCACTCCACAACCTTGCGGTTGATCGTGCGGTCGCCGACGGTCCGCAGGAGGTGCGCGGCGCTGGTGAACCGGCCGGAGCGGGTGCGGGTCTCGACGATGCTGTCGCTCGCGCTCTCGCCGACGCCCTTGATCGCGCCGAGCCCGACCCTGATCGCGTCGCCCTCGACCGTGAACCCCAACCGGGAGGCGTTCACGTCGGGGCCGAGCACCTTGACGCCGCCGGCGGTGAGCATCCCCACGTACGCGGCGAGCTTGTCCGTGCTCGCCACCTCGCTGGACAGCATCGCGGCCCAGAAGTGGAGCGGATGGTGCGCCTTCAGGTATGCGGTCTGGTAGGCGACGTAGGCGTAGGCGACCGAGTGGGACTTGTTGAAGCCGTATTGGGCGAACGGGACGATCTGCCGCCACAGCGCCGAGACCTTCTCCTTCGGGTAGCCCTTGGCGACGCCGCCGGCGATGAAGTGCTCCCCCTCTTCGTCGATCAGTTCCTTGATCTTCTTCCCCATCGCCTTGCGCAGCGTGTCGGCGCTCGCCAGGGAGAAGCCGGCGATCTCCACCGCGATGCGCATCACCTGTTCCTGGTAGACGATGACGCCGTACGTCTCGGCCAGGATCTCCTCAAGCTGGGGGAAGATGTACGTGATCGGCTGCCGCCCGTGCTTGCGGTCGGCGAACTCGCCGGTCCACTGCATCGGGCCCGGGCGGTAGAGCGCGTTCAAGGCGGCGATCTCGTCGAACCGGCGCGGCTGCACCGTGCGCAGGAGCTCACGCATCCCCGAGGACTCGAACTGGAACACGCCGTCGGTGTCGCCGGCCGAGAACAGGTCGTACACCGCCGGGTCGTCGAAGCTCATCCGCTCGAAGTCAGGGACCTCCATCCCCGCTCCGGCCATGCTGCGCAGGCAGTCGTCGATCACCGTCAGCGTCTTGAGGCCGAGGAAGTCCATCTTGAGCAGGCCGAGCTTCTCGATCACGTCCTTGTCGAACTGGGTGACCACCTCGTCGCGCGACGTGCGGTACAGCGGCACGACCTCGCGGACCGGCCGCGGTGCGATCACCACGCCGGCGGCGTGCACGCCGCAGTGGCGCGCCAGCCCCTCGAGACGCCGCCCGATCTCGATCAGCCGCCCGACGTCCGCGTCCGCCGCCACCGCCTCTGCCAGCCGCGGGGAGTCGCGCAGGGCGTCGTCGAGCGTGATGCCGAGCGTCTCCGGGACGAGCTTCGCGATGCGGTCGGTCTGGGCGAACGACATCCCGAGCACCCGTCCGACGTCGCGGATGCACGAGCGCGCCTGCAGCAGGTTGAAGGTGGCGATCTGAGCCACGTTCTCGGTCCCGTACACCTCGCGCACGTGCGCGATGACCTCGTCGCGCCGCCGCTGGCAGAAATCGATGTCGATGTCCGGCATCGAGATCCGGTCGGGGTTGAGGAAGCGCTCGAACAGGAGGTCGTACTCGAGCGGGTCGATGTCGGTGATCCGCAGCGCGTACGCGACCAGCGACCCGGCGGCGCTGCCGCGGCCCGGGCCGACCGGGATGCCGTGCTCGCGCGCGTGGCGGATGAAGTCCCAGACCACGAGGAAGTAGCCGTCGAACCCCATCGTGTGGATGATGCCGAGCTCGTTCTCGAGGCGGGCCACGTACTTCTGTTGCGGGTGGCGGCGCGACCTGCCGTCGCCGAGGCGGCGCTCCAGCCCCTGGCGCGCCAGCTCCCCCAGGTAGTCCTCGGGCAGGCGATCCTGCGGCACCGGATACCGCGGCAGCAACGGTTGGCCACCCGGGAACGTCGCGTGGCAGCGCTCCGCGATCTCGCCGCTGCGCGCGACGGCACCGGGAAGATCGCGGAAGAGCCTCGCCATCTCCTCGCCGGACTTGACGTAGAACTCGTCGTTGTAAGCGTAGTCGCGCGCCAGCTCCGCCAGGGTCTTGTTCTGCCCGATGCCGATCAGCACCCGGTGCGCCTCGACGTCCTCGCGGAGGTGAAAATGGCTGTCGTTGGTCGCGACCAACTCGATGCCGGTCGCCTGCGAGAGCCGAGCCATCCCCTCGCGGACCGTGCGCTCGTCGGCGAGGCCGTGGTCCTGCACCTCGAGGAAGAAATCGCCCGCGCCGAGGATCTCCCGGAACTCCTCCGCGGCCCGCCTCGCGCCCGCCTCGTCTCCGGCGAGCAGCCGCGACGCCACCTCCCCCGAGAGACACGCCGACAGCCCGATGAGGCCGTCGGCGTGAGCCGCGAGCAGCTCCTTGTCGATGCGCGGGCGGTGGTAGAACCCGTCGAGGTACGCCGTCGTCACGAGCTGCATCAGGTTGTCCCAGCCGCGCTGGTTCTCGGCCAGGAGCACGAGGTGCGTGTAGGGCTTCCGCCCCCCGTACGGCCCCGCCGCGCGCTCTTTGCGGCTCCCCGGGGCGACGTAGACCTCGCACCCCAGCACCGGGCGCACGCCGGCCTTCCTGGCCGCGTTGTAGAACTCGAAAGCTCCAAATAGGTTCCCGTGATCCGTGAGGGCCACGGCCGGCATCTCGAGCCGCGCCACCTGGCGCATCAGCTCGTCGGGCTTGATCGCCGAGTCGAGCAGCGAGTAGTGGGAGTGGAGGTGGAGGTGGACGAACGTCTCCGGCATGGCTCCGCATTGTAGCCTCGACCCACGGCCGTGAAGCGCCTGCAGTGATAAGCTGATCATGATCAGATGATTCATGGTTCCTGCACGGAACTTATGTAAAGCAAACTGCCGTGATCGCCGCAGTGGACTGGCTCCCGCCCGCCGCCCGCGGTTTGCTAGCATCCCGCCCATGGCGCTACGGCCGTTCCCCTCCTACCCCGCCTGCCCCGTCTGCGGCGACCGTGCCGTCAACCCGTCGAGCCTCGCGGTCGCGTGGTCGTGGGACCCCGAGCGGCAGCTGGCGCTCGGGCGGTTCACCCCCGGCAACCTGCACGCGGGGTACGCGGGGATGCTGCACGGCGGCATCCTCTCCACCCTGCTCGACGAGTGCCTGGCGTGGGCGTGCGCGGTGCGCATGCGCGCTTACTGCGTCACCGGCGAGCTCGACGTCCGCTTCAAGTCCCCGGCCCCGATCGGTGAGGAGCTCGAGCTCGCGGGCTGGAGCGTGAGTAGCTGGGGCCGCTACGCGAAGGCCCGCGGCGAGGTGCGCTCGGCGAGCGTGGGTCAGGTCGCGACCGCGAGCGCCACGTTCGTCGCGCTCTCCCGCGGCGAGTCGGAGGCGTTGCACGCCGCCCTCCGCCTCGAGCCGGACGACGTCGACGTGCTGCACGGTACGTGAGGCCGACCCCTTTCGAAACGAGCTTCGAGCCACTAGACTGCGCTCCCGCGCCGTTCGCGAGGCGCACGGAGGAACGCCGATGGACAGCAAGGACATTCTGAGTGCTCTCAACCTGGACGCCGTCAACGCCGGGGCGTGCGCCCGCGGCTGGGTCACCGCCGCCGGCCCGGAGCTGGCATCGCGCAACCCGGCTACAGGGGAGGTCATCGCAACGGTGCGGCAAGCGGACGCCGCCGCCTACGACCGCGTCGCCTCCGTCGCCCACGAGGCGTTCCTCTCCTGGCGCATGGTGCCGGCGCCGAAGCGCGGCGAGGTCGTGCGGGCGCTCGGGGACGAGCTGCGCGCCCACAAGGAGGCGCTTGGCCGTCTGGTCGCCCTGGAGATGGGAAAGATCGCGGCCGAGGGCCTCGGCGAGGTGCAGGAGATGATCGACATGTGCGATTTCGCCGTCGGTCTCTCACGCCAGCTCTACGGCCTCACGATCGCCTCCGAGCGCCCGCGCCACCGCATGCTCGAGCAGTGGCACCCGCTCGGCCCGGTCGGCGTCATTTCCGCCTTCAACTTTCCCGTCGCCGTCTGGTCGTGGAACGCGGCGCTGGCCGCCGTCTGCGGCGACACGGTGATCTGGAAGCCGTCCTCGGAGACGCCGCTCACCGCGGTCGCGGTCCAGCACATCTGCAACCGGGTGATGTCCCGCTTCGGCTGCGACGGCGTCTTCAACCTCGTGATCGGCAGCGGCCGCGAGGTCGGCCAGCGGCTGGTCGACGACGCCCGCGTGCCGCTGATCTCGTTCACCGGCTCCACGGCGCAGGGCCGCAAGGTGGCCACCGCGGTTGCGGGTCGTTTCGGCCACTCCATCCTGGAGCTCGGCGGCAACAACGCCGTCATCGTGATGGACGACGCCGACCTCGACCTGGCGCTGCGCGCGATCGTGTTCGCCGCGGTCGGGACCGCCGGGCAACGGTGCACGACGCTGCGCCGCTTGCTGGTGCACAAGGCGGTGCACGCGAAGCTGCTCGAGCGCCTGGTCAAGGCGTATCGCTCCGTGTCGATCGGAGACCCGCTCGCGCCCGGTACGCTGATGGGCCCGCTGGTGAACGAGACCGCGGTCGCGGACATGATGGCCGCCCTCGAGAAGGCCCGCGAGCAGGGCGGCGAGGTGGTGACCGGCGGAAAGCGCCTCGACCGGCCGGGCAACTTCGTCGAACCGACGATCGTCAAGGCGCACCCCGGGCTCGCGATCGCGGCAGAGGAGACGTTCGCCCCGATCCTGTACGTCTTCGAGTTCGACACGATCGACGACGCGATCGCGATCCACAACTCGGTGCCGCAGGGGCTGTCATCCGCGATCTTCACCCGCGACCTGCTGGCGGCCGAACGGTTCCTCTCGGCCGAGGGCTCCGACTGCGGCATCGCCAACGTCAACATCGGCACCTCGGGGGCCGAGATCGGCGGCGCGTTCGGCGGCGAGAAGGAGACCGGCGGCGGGCGTGAGGCCGGCTCCGACGCGTGGAAGGCCTACATGCGGCGGCAGACCTGCACGATCAACTGGTCGCACGAGCTCCCGCTCGCCCAGGGCGTCAAGTTCGACATCGCGTGACCGATCGGCCGCCGGTCGCGACGGCGCCGGGGCGTCGCCCGGCCGCCGCGCCGGGTCGGACGCCGGGCGCCGCGCACCCTACGCGAGGCCGCGCCGGAGCACGGTGAGCAGCTCCGTGACCTTGCCGCACTGCTCGCAATCGGCGACCGGGGTCGAGCACGGCACGCCGTCGGCCTGCATCTCGGCGCACTTCGGCTCACGGGCATACTCGAGCAGCGCCACGACCATCTCGTACGTCATCTCGCGCAGCGGGCTCGCCGGGATCTCGCGCAAACCGGAGACCACCCGCCACTCCTCCGCGCTCAGCTGCACGCTGACCTCTTCCATCGCGCCTCCGTTTGCCTCGCCTCTCGTCGCCATCACCCCACCTCCGGCGCCGCGCTTCCCCGCAGGATGAGGAGCGCCGCCTGCCTGCGGATCGCGGCCAGGACGGCCTTCTCGTCCGACTCGCGCGCGGCCCGGTCGTGGACCGGCCACGCCTCCAGCTCGCGTACCGCCGCCGCCGCCGCCGCGGGCGGGCGCTCGACCACCAGCGGCCCCAGCAGCTCGTCGAGCCTGCGCTCGAGCCGTTCGGGCTCGAGCGGCGACGGAGCGCTCGACTCGCGCAGCTCGCAGGCTCGAGCCCGCAGCCTCCGCCGATCGCCGGTCGCGGCGCGGGCCGCGCGCCGGGCGAAGATCGCCGCCTCCAGCAGGCCGGTGCCCATCGTGCGGCGACGGCCCTGAACGCCTCCCGCGGCCTCGCCGCAGGCGTACAGCCCCGCCACCGACGTCCGTCCCCAGGCGTCGATCGCGACGCCGCCGATGCCGTGGTGCTGGGCCACCGTCAGCGCCACGCGCCCGCCCGTCGCCAACGACGGGCTCGAGCCCAGCAGCCGCCGCATCGCCCACAGCTCCGGCCGCGTTTCCTCCACCTCGAGGAACGCGCCCGCGCCCGCGCGCTGCGCGCGCGCCACGGCGAGCGTCGTGGCCTCGAGGTCGCGCCCGGCCGGGAGGAGGTCGCCGGCGACGCGGACGCGGCCGGCGACGAGCGCCGCCGAGGTCGGAAAGTAGAGCGGCGGGGTCGCCGTGACCGGCAGTGCCTGCGTCAACCCCGGGTGGTGGAGGAGCGCCCCGGCCCACGCCGCGGCCGCCAGGCCGCTGCCGCGGCACCAGCGCGGCGCCGTCGTCACCGGGAACACGGCGCCGCTCCCGCCGCAGGCGAGGACCACGGCGTCGGCGAGGAGGCGCTGCGGCGCACCGCCGCCGCGGGGACAGAGGGTGACGCCGGCCACCCGCTCGCCGTCGAGGCACAACCCCGACAGCAGCGTGCGTTCGCGCACCTCAACCTCGAGCGCCGCGCAGCGCCGGAGCAGCGGTGCGAGGAGCAGGTGGCGGTTGCGCGGCAGGCAGCGCATCCCCCGCGGGAGCTCGTCACCCGGGAGCGTCACGGGCTCTTTGGCCACCGGCGCGAGGTCGAGGAGCTCGATCAGCTCGCGTGCCGCGTCGCGGGCGTTCTCGACGAACGCCTCGGCGAGGCCGGGCCGACGCATCCCGTCGCCCCGCATCTCGAGGTCGGCGAGGAGACGCTGCGGCGAGTCCCCCTTCACCCACGGGGCCGTCAGGAGGATCCAGGGGGTGAGCGCGTGGACGCGATGTGTGGCGCCGTCGCGGCCCGCCCGCCCTGCGGTCACCACGATCGTCCGCCACCCGGCCCCGGCGAGCTCCAGCGCGCAGGTGAGCCCGGCCAGACCGCTCCCGACGATGACCGCCGTGGGTGCGTCGCCGCTCGTCACGCGCCTAGTCTGCCACAGCCGCGGCCCGCGCCGGTATCACGGGGATACGGGCGCGGCGTCGTCGCGGCGCTGCTCCTCGACGATCTTGCCGTCGCGCAGGCGGACGACGGCGCGGGCGTGCCGCGCAATGTCCTCCTCGTGGGTGACGAGGACGATCGTGTTCCCCTTCCGGTTGAGCTCGTCGAATAGGGCCATGATCTCGTCGCCGGTGCGCGAGTCGAGGTTACCGGTCGGCTCGTCGGCGAGGAGCAGCGAGGGGTTGTTGACGAGGGCGCGCGCCACCGCCACCCGTTGCCGCTGCCCGCCCGAGAGCTCGTTCGGCTGGTGGTGCATGCGGTCCCCCAGGCCCACCATGGCCAGCAGCTCCTTCGCCCGCTGCCGCCGCTCGTGCCGCGGCACGCCGGCGTATACCAGCGGGACCTCGACGTTCTCCAGGGCCGACGCGCGCGAGAGCAGGTTGAACGTCTGGAACACGAAGCCGATCTCGCGGTTGCGGATGCGGGCGAGCTCGTCGTCGTCGAGGTGCGAGACCTCGTGCTCGTTGAGCCGATAGGTGCCGGAGGTGGCCGTGTCCAGGCAGCCGATCAGGTTCATCAGGGTGGACTTCCCCGACCCCGACGGCCCCATGATGGCGATGAACTCGCCCTTCTCCACGTTGAACGAAACGCCGTCGAGGGCGCGGACCTGCACGTCCCCCATCTCGTAGACCTTGACCAGATCACGGATCTCGATGAGAACCGACATGCTCCTCCCGCCTCACTTCGTCGCCGCGCCGCCGTCCTTGACCCAGTGGCCGAACTTCAGCCAGCCGACGTCCTTGAGGGCCGTGTGCGGCTCCTTCGCTTCGGGCGCTCCCTTGACCGAGATGCCGAGCGCGTCGAGGAACGAACCGACCGCCACCTCGTACGTCGCCACCGCCTGCCGGTAGAACACCCGGGATTGTAGCTCCGCCGCCTGCGCCGCGGCGAGGTCGTCCTGGATCTTCACCACCTGGAAGTTGGTCGACATGCCGTTGGCGAACTTCTTCTGCTCGGCGTCGAGGTTGCGCTCGGCCAGCTCGCGCGACTTGACGGCGGCCGCGATCGACTTGGCGCTTGCCTCGAGGCCGCGCACCGCGTTCCTCACGTCCTCGATGACCGCCTGGCGCTGCAGCGCCACGTTCTGCCGCGCGGTGGCGACGGCGAAGCGGCGCTGAGCCAGCTGCGCCTTGGCCTGGTGGTTGCCGAGCGGATAGGAGAAGTTGACCACCGCCGACCACTGGTTGTAGTCGCGATCGCGCAGCTGCCGGAGGGCGTCGGACCAGCCGCCCGGGTTGACCGAGATCACGTTTCCGGTTTGGGGATCGAGGACGGCCGCATCTCCTCCGACGCCCGCGTACCCGTAGTTCAGCCCGAAGTCGAGCTGGGGCCGCGTGGCGTTGCGGGCGGCGAGGAGGTTCTCTTCCCCGATCTCGACCTGGAGCTTCGTCACGCGCAGCTCCGGCCGCTTGTCGATCGCCTCGGCGATCGAGCGGTCGAGATCGACGTCCCGGGTCGTCACCTCGAGGGCGTCGGTGGGCACGATCGTGCTCTGCCAGTCGTCGGGGTTCTCGAACCCCATGAGCCCCTTGAGCACGTCGCCGGCGTTCCCAACCGCGTTCTCGGCGACGATGATGTCCACCTCGCGCGCCGCCACCGCGGCCTCCGATTGGATGATGTCGATCGGGGCGGAGGTGCCGATCCGCACGCGCGCCTGCGTCTCGCGCAGGAGGTCCTGAGCGAGCATGAGCGAGTGCTGCTTCGACTTCAGGTTGTCGATCGTGTAGACCAGGTTCCAGTACGCGTTCTCGACGGCCTCGGCGGTGTTGATGACGATCTCCTGGAACTGCACGGCGGAGATGTCGCGGGAGCGGCGCGCCACCTCGATGGCGGTCCTCGTGACGTCGGTGCCGAACCCCTTCAGCAGCGGTTGGCTGAGGGAGAGCGTCAGGCCGGCGTTGTACGCCGGATTGAGGAAGTAGAACGACGAGTTGGTCTTGGTGCGGGAGTTCGTCCACGCCACCGAGTAGTTGGCGCCGGTCGGGACCAACCCTCCGAGCGAGAGGTTGAACTCGCGCTGGCGCACCACGGCGACGTTCGCGCCGACCAGTTGGTTCGTCGACTGCGACTCCGAGTACGACCCTCCGAGAGCGCTCGCGAGCACCGGGTCGAAGATTCCCGTGCTCCCCAGGAACCCTTGCTGCGACGAGGCGAAGGCGAGGCGGGACACCTCGAGGTTGATGTTGTGCTCGAGCGCGGTCGTGATCGCGTCCTGCAGCGAGAGCCGCATCTCGGGCGCGCCGAGTCGGGCGCCGCGCACCTGCTGTCCGGGCTTCGTACCCACCTCGAACGTCGGCTCCGCCGCGCGGGCGCTCACCGACATCGCGACGATCACAACACTTGCCAAGCTCAGAAGACCCCTCATTCTCACGTGACCCTCCGCTCTCGCCTCGTTGCACTCATACGGGCCGAGCCCGCTCCTGGTTTCACCGGGCGTTGCCGTCGGGCAACTCTACCCGAACTCCCGCGGGCCCGGTCGCATCGGGGAACCGGCGCGCCGCACCGCCCTTTTCCGTGAGAACGTCAATCCGCGCCGCCGGGTTCTCCCCCGCCCAGCCAGCGCGCCGCGGCGAGTAACTCGGCCGTCTCCGGGCGGCCCGGACGCGACAGCACCCGACCGACCGGCCCTTCCTCGACGGCTTCACCGTGGGCGAGCACCACGACCCTGGTGCAAAGACGCGCCACCAGGCGCACGTCGTGCGCGATCACCAGCAGCGCGATGCCGGTACGCCGGTGCAGCGCCACCAGGAGGTTCAGCACCTGACCGCGCACCGAGACGTCGAGCGCGGAGACCGGCTCGTCGAGAACCAGCGCGGACGGGCCGCACGCCAGGGCGCGCGCGATTGCGACCCGCTGGCGCTCGCCGCCGGAGAGCGTGCGCGGCAGCCGCCCGAGGAACGCCTCGTCGCGCGGCAGGCCCATCTCGCCGAGCAGATCCGCGACGCGCCTGCGTCGCCGGGCGCCCCCGGCCAGCCGATGCACGGCGAGCGGCTCGCCGACGATGCTGCCGACCCGCTGGCGCGGGTCGAGCGAGGCGTTGGGGTCCTGGAACACGGCCTGCACCGCCCGGCGCATGCGCCGGCGCTCGCCGGGACCGAGCGTCGCGAGCGGGCGCCCCGAGAACGCGACCGTGCCGCCGTCCGGCGGCTCGAGCCCGAGCAGCAGGCGCGCCAGCGTGCTCTTCCCCGCGCCCGAGCGGCCCACGACTCCGACGATCTCTCCGGGCCACAGCGCGAACGTCACACCCCGCAACGCGTGGACGGTGCCGCCCCGACCCGCATACGAGCGCCGGACCGACTCGGCCGCCACGATCGGCGCGCCGGCTTCAACCACCGGGCTCCTCCTCGTCGCTGGCGAGGAAGCACCGCACCGTGCGGTCCGGGCCCGCGGCCGTCAGCGCCGGCCGCGCCCGGCGGCAACGCTCGTCGGCGTGAGCGCAACGAGGCGCGAACCGGCACCCGTGCCCCCACTCCCCCGGCCGCGACACGGCTCCGGGCACGGTCGGGAACACGCCCCCGGCGCCCGCGCCCGCCCGCGCCTCGAGAAGGGCCCTCGAATACGGGTGGCGCGGGTCGGCGAACAGCTCGTCGCGGCCTGCGGTCTCCACCGTCTCCCCGGCGTACAGCACCGTCACCCGCTCGACCACATGGCCGACGAGAGACAGGTCGTGGCTGACGAACAGCAGCGTCAGGCCGCGTTCCTCCCGCAGGCGCCGGATCAGCTCGACCATTTGCCGCTGCGAGACGGTGTCGAGCGCGGAGGTGGGCTCGTCCGCGATCAGCAGCCTCGGGTCGCCCGCGAGCGCGGCGGCGAGGAGCGCGCGCTGGCGCTCGCCGCCGGAGAGCTGATGCGGGTACGAGCGCGCGAGCCGCACCTCGCCCTCCAACCCCACCTCGCGCAACAGCTCGCACGCCAGCCTCGCGGCTCCGTCACGGCCGATCCGCCGCCGCAGTCTGGCCGCCTCGGTCACCTGTGCCCCGACCGAGCGGACCGGGTTGAGCGCCCGCGACGGTTCCTGGAAAAGGAACCCCGCCACCTCGCCCCGCAGCTGGCTCATCCTCGCCTCGGGCGCCCGTAGGACGTCCTCGCCGGCCAGTCGTACCGCCCCGCGCTCGATACGCGCCGCGTCGGGGAGCAGGCGCACGAGGGCGAGCGCGGTCAGCGTCTTGCCGCAGCCGGACTCGCCGACGACGCCCATCGCCGTGCCCTCCTCGACGGCGAGCGTCACCCCGTCGAGCGCAAGTCGCCGGCGCCCATCCCCGTCAGGGAACGACACGGCAAGGTCAACCGCCTCCACGATCGCCGGCACGCGTCGATTCTACGCGCCCCGGCCGCTCCCACGGCCGGCCCCCCTCCGGCGCTTCAATCCGGGCCGCGGCCCGGCTAGCATGGCTGCAGGAGGTGGGCCGTGCCGCTGACCCGGGACGAGTTGCTGCGCCGCGCGCGATCCGTCGAAGCGCTGGTGCTGGACGTTGACGGCGTGCTCACCGATGCGAGCCTGGTGTACGGCCCGCGCGGCGAGGAGTTCAAGGCGTTCTCGGCCCGTGATGGCTTCGCCGCCAAGCTCGCCGCCTCCGAGGGGATCGCGATCGCCATCCTGTCGGGGCGAACGAGCGCGGCCGTGCAGGCCCGCCTCGCCGAGCTCGGCGTGCCCCCCGAACGGGTCGTCCTCGGCAGCCGGGACAAGGCGGCGGACCTCGCCCACCTCGGCGAGCGCCTCGGCCTGCCGCTCGACCGCGTCGCGTTCATGGGCGACGACCTGCCGGACCTTCCGGCGCTCGCCGCCGCGGGGCTGGCCGCCTGCCCGGCCGACGCGCCGACCGAGGTGCGCGACCGGTGTCATTTCATCGCGGCGACGCCTGGCGGTCGCGGCGCCGTCCGCGACCTCGTCCGTCTCGTCCTCGAGGCGAGAGGACGCTGGCACGACATCGTCGAGTCGTGGTGGCGCGGCGAGGCCGCAGCCGCTTTCTTCGGCGGCGGCCCCACCCGCACCTGAGCAGCGGCGGCGCCGCTCCCGCCCTATAGTGGTGGTGTGAGCGTCGTGATCGAGGAGCTGCGTCCCGGTGTCTGGCAGGTCGCCCCCGCCGGTGGGATGACCGTGCCCGCCAGGATCTACGCCAGCGAGGCGCTGCTCGCCGCCGCCCGCGACGACCGGTCGATCGCGCAGGCGTGCAACGTCGCCCATCTGCCCGGGATCGTCGGGGCGTCCCTCGCGATGCCCGACCTCCACGAGGGGTACGGCTTCCCGATCGGTGGCGTGGCCGCGTTCGACCTCGACGAGGGCGTGGTCTCGCCCGGCGGCGTCGGCTACGACATCAACTGCGGCGTGCGCCTGATGCGCACCGGGGTCGCGGCGGCGGACCTCGGGGATCGCCTCCGCCACCTGGTCGGGGCGATCCAGCGCGCCGTGCCGGCCGGGGTCGGAAGCGAGGGGGCGATCGCGTCCCTGTCCGAGGACGACCTCGACGAGGTGTTGCGCGACGGTGCGGCGTGGGCCGTGCGGCGCGGCTACGGCACTCCCGACGATCTCGAGACCACCGAGGTGTCCGGTTGCCTGCCCGGCGCCGACCCGAAGGCCGTCTCGCGGCGCGCGCGCGAGCGCGGCGCGCCGCAGCTCGGGACGCTCGGCTCCGGGAACCACTTCGCCGAGATCCAGGTCGTGGACGCGATCCTCGACCCGGCCGCGGCCGCCGCGTTCGGCCTCGTCGCCGGCAACCTGGCGGCCCTCCTCCACTCCGGCTCGCGCGGCCTCGGCTACCAGGTGTGCGACGACGCCCTGGCCGCCATGCATCACGGCGGCGGGGCGCGGTTGCCGCTCCCCGACCCCCAGCTCGTCGCCGAGCGCGCCTCCTCGCCCGCGGGCCGGCGCTACCTCGCGGCGATGCGCGCCGCCGCCAACTTCGCCTGGGCCAACCGCCAGGTGATGATGGCTCTGATCGAACGCGCCATGGCCCGGGTCCTGGGCGGCGACCGCGCTGCGCTCGGTTTCGCGCTCGTCTACGACGTGGCCCACAACATCGCCAAGCTCGAGGAGCACGAGGTGTGCGGCGCCAGGCGGACGCTGCTCGTCCACCGCAAGGGCGCGACGCGCGCGTTCCCCGCCGGCCACCCCGAGGTCCCGGTCGCGTACCGCGGCGTGGGCCAACCGGTGCTCATCCCCGGCGACATGGGGCGGCCCTCGTACGTGTGCGTCGGCACCGACGCGGCGATGGCCGAGACGTTCGGCTCGGCCGCGCACGGCGCCGGCCGCACGATGTCGCGCCACGCCGCCCGCCGCGCCTCGGGCGGCCGCGAGCTGACGCAGGAGATGCGGCGGCGCGGCGTCGTCGTCGTCGCCCGCTCGCCGAAGACGCTCGCCGAGGAGATGCCCGAGGCGTACAAGGACGCCGCCGCGGTGGTCGAGGCGCTGCGCGTCGCCGGCATCGCCCGCCCGGTCGCGCGCCTGCGGCCGCTCGGCGTCGTCAAGGGATGAGACACCTCACCCGCGGGCGTCTACTGCGTTGCCGGCGAGTTCGAGATCGGAGTGGTGCCCAGGGGCGGAATTGAACCGTCGACACCGTGATTTTCAGTCACGCCGAATCTCATTTGCAAGACTTACAGAACATTCGCGAGACGAATTGAGACGTCGCGCAAACTTGACAATGACGAGAGTTAGCGTTAGATTTCTTTCGATGGCGCGTGACGACGTTCCCGACCGTCTCAAGAAAAGTGTTGACCCGGTGTTGACCCAGAACCGGCCAACCGAGCACGTGACTAGGAGTCACCATGCCAAAGCGCGCACCGTTTGACCTCAAGACGCTTCACAAACTGGAACCCCGGAAGAAGCGGTATGACTACCGCGACGCGACGCCGGGGCTGGTACTCCGAGTCACGCCGACGGGCGCGAAGACGTTCTGTTGGGTGCATCGCGTCGGCTCGCGCGTGGAGCGGGTGCGCCTCGCCGATCTCGCCGAGGTGGAGAGCATCGAGGACATGCGCCAGTTGGCCCGCGAGTACAACGCCTCACTTGGGCGCGGCGAGAACCCCGCCGAGAAGCGCCGGGCCGTCTCGCGCGAGATGACGCTCGCGGAGTTGTGGAGCATGTACCTCGAGCGCCACGCCAAGGTGAACAAGCGCGCATGGCAGCAAGACGAGCAGAGGTGGAACAAACACCTCAAGAGCGCGTGGGGCTCGCGCCCGCTGTCGACGATCCGGCGGGCTGAGGTAGTCCACCTGCTCGAGCGGATCAAGGCCAAGGCCGGGCCGGTGCAGGCCAACCGGGTCCGGGCGCTGCTGCACACCATGTTCGCCAAGGGGCAGAGCTGGGGGCTCGAGCTGACGAACCCCGCCACGGGCACTCCCCGCAACCGCGAGACGGCGAAGGAACGCTACCTCGCCCCGAAGGAACTGCGGGCGTTCATCCGCGCCGCTCAAGCCGAGCCCGACTCGGACGTGCGCGACCACCTCTTGCTGCTGCTGTTCACCGGCGTTCGTGGGCACACGCTCCGGGCCGCGCGATGGGCCGATATCAACCTACGCGACGGCGTGTGGAACATTCCCCCGGCCGCCATGAAAGCGGGGCGCCCGCTCACGCTCCCGCTCGCCTCCCCCGTCGTCGAGATGCTGACTGAGCGGCGGGAACTGCTGCCGGCGGCCGCCGAGTACGTGTTCCCCTCCCCTCGCGCCAGCGAGGGCCACCTGCACAACCTCCCCCGCACCGGCTGGCTGCGGGTGTTGAAAGCGGCCGAACTCCCCGACCTGACCCCGCACACGTTGCGCCGCACGTTCGCAACCTACGCGGTCGGCGCCGGGACGCCGATCGAGGTGATCGGGCGCGCGCTCGGGCACACGCAGCCGGGCGGGATCACGGCAATCTACGCGAGGATTCACCCGGACATTGTGCGGCGGGCCGTCGAGGCCACCGTCAGGGCGATGATCGCCGTCGCTGAGGTGAGCGACGAACAAGCCGAGGTGCTCGCCTTCCCCGTCCCCGACCTCGCCACCATTGCGGAGGTGAACTGATGGCTGGCCCGACGGTGCGGCTCGGCATGGCCGCGGTCAGCACCCCCGCCGAGATTCAACAGGACGCGCGGCGGGCGTTCCTCGGCGCGTTGGCGACGGTTACCCCCGAGGTGCCGGAGGCGCTCGCCGAGCTGCTTACGGTCCACGACTGGAATCCCGGGCTCGATCAAGGCGTGTTCACCTCGTCACCGCCGACCGATTTCTACCCGCTGCCCGGTGGCGAGTACGCCGAACTTCCCACGGGTGAACGCGGCGAGGCGCTTCTACGATGGGGTAAGAGGTATCACCTAATGGCGCCGTGGCTACTGGAAACCGCGTTTCGGACGCTGAGGGCGTGGAACCTCGCCGGCGGCTGTGACCTCACCGACCCGTGGCCGTGGTGGGGGCTGGCAGGGCGGGCGGGCGGCTTCCCTTTGACCACCAACGAGGCCGCCGTCGCCGTTCAATACGAGCCGTCCACCGAACGCCGCGAGTCAGCCGAGGCCCGGATCAAGCGGCACCTCGACGCAATCGAGGCGCTCGCCCGGGAGCGGGGCTGGCAGGGGCCGGGCAAACGGCCGGCGTGGCACTTTGACGCGCTGGCACTCTGGAACTGTCGCGGATGGGACGCTGCCGAGATTCTCCGCTACCGCGGGAAGCGGCGCCTCGCGGCGCAACAGGGGCCGCTCAAGGCGATCAAGAGCGCCGTCTCGGACCTCGCCGACCTGCTCCCGCTCCCCCGCCGTCGTGGGCACCCCGGCCGGCGCCGTATACCGTGACGTTTCGCCGTTCCTCTCAAACGTCACGTTATAACTAACTCTTTCCGCTTGACTTACGCTATCGCTCACCCGATTCTCGAAGTGTGGGAGGTGCAGCGATGACGGACTTCCTGAAACCCCGGCAGGCTTCGGCATTCCTCTTGGAGCGCGGCATTCGGCTCGCGCCCGCTACCCTCAATTCCTGGCGGTGCACGAACCCGAGCCGGTTGCCGTTCGTGCGGATCGGCGGGCGCATCTACTACAAGCGGGAGGCGCTCGAGCGGCTGTGCGCGGCCGAGGATCAGGCCGAGCAAGGGCGGTGAGCGATGGCCGCCACAGACGACGAACGGGCGCCCGTGAAGCGCCCGCCCGGATACCGCCGACACCTTCATCGTAAGCTCGCCTGCTCTTGTTGGCAAGTCCACCGCCGGCGCCTCGACGCCCTCGCGCTCGCGCTGCTGGTCGCGGCGCTCGCGGTCGCGACCGTGGCGCTGTGGCGCTTAGCGCTGCTGGCGGTGGCGAGATGAGCGGCGCCGGCACCATGAAGCCGCTACTCGAGGCGGAGGCGAGGGAGAGGCAGCGCGCGGCCGGCCGCGGCCCATCTCACGCCGGGGCAGGGTCAAGAAGCTTCTCTTCCATGGAGGAGAAGGTACTTCCAAAGGGCAAAGCACAGGATCTCGTGGGCGCGAAGTTCGGCGTGTCCGGCAAGGCGCGAGGGCTGATTCACGTCGCCGAGCTGCTCGCGCGCGATCCGCTGGTCGCGGTGGCGCGCCGACGGGCAAAGGCGGCCCGATGAGCGGCGCCCCGGGACCGTGGGATCTCCTCCGGGCGGTGTTCTCGCCGGTGAGCGACCTGGGGCACGCCGAGCGCTCCGTGTTGGCGTCTCTACTGCAACACGGCGACGGTGCCACCGGGCGCGGGTCGAGGCCGTCAATCCGTCGGCTCGCGGCGTGTACGGGTCTCCACCATGCGACCGTGATTCGCGCGATCCGTGTCCTGGTCGCGGCTGGTCTCGTGAACCGAACCCAGCGAACGAACGGAGCTCGCGCCGAGTACACGGTGAACGTTGAGCAGCTCCTAAACCGTGTCTCGGATGCTACCGGTCGCAACGGAGTACCGGTACTCGAATGCGAACGCACCGTGTCTCCTTTGCGAACGCTACCGTTCGCATCCGAGACACCGACCGTGCCTTTGCCTTTATCCGTGCCAAAGAGAAAGAGAGCTCCCTCGACACCAGGGACGAACGACGCACCCTTTGAGGCGTGGTGGTCGCTGTACCGGACCCGTACGGGCCGGGGGACCGAGAAGGCGGCTTCGTGGAAGGCGTACGGCCGCCTCCCGGCGGTGGATCGTGAAGCGCTACTGGATCGAACCGAGGCATGGTTCGCGGCCCGAGACCGCTTGCGCGCCGCGGGCGCTTTCGTTCCTGAGGCACCGGACCCGAAGCGCTACCTCGCCAAGCGACGCTGGACTGACGAATTCGACGTGCCGGCGGTGTCTGCCTCTCGGCGGGTGCCGTCGGCTGACGACCTCGAGGCGCTGCGCCTCGCGCGCGAGGACGACGGCGAGGCGCGCCGATGAGCGCCGCCACCGTGGCCGCCGAGCGTGCCGTGCTCGGGGCGTTGCTCGCCGACGCTGAGGCGTTTGCGCGCGTGGAACCGATTCTCGACGCTGAGGACTTCAGCACCGACCTCGGGCGCGCCTGCTGGCGCGCGGCCGGCCGCCTGGCCCGCGCTGGCGCGGCGGTGGACGTCGTGACCTTGACCGCGGACCTCGAGCTTGCCGGCGACCTGGGCCGCGTCGGCGGCGCGGCGGCGGTGTCCGAGCTGGCCGAGGGGCTGCCGGACCCGGCCAACGTGGAGCACTACGCCGCGATCCTCAAGGGGGCGGGCGTCAAGCGGGAGCTGGCGACGTTCGCGCGTTGGCTTGGCGCTGAGGCGGCGCAAGCTGAGGGCGCTGGAGAGACGCTCGCTGGCGAGGCGGCGGGGCGCCTAGCGCGCATCGCCGGGCCCGGTGGCAAGGCTGGCGCCGAGGACGTCGGCGCGATCGCCTCGCGTGAGCTTCGCCGAATCGAGGCGATCGGCACCGAGGGATCGGCCGGGCTGTCGCTCGGCTACCCGGACCTCGACCGCATCCTCGCCGGCGGGCTCGAGCCCGGGGCGCTGGCGATCGTCGCGGCGCGGCCGGGCGTCGGCAAGACGGCGCTGCTCGGTAACGTCGCGATCAAGGCGTGCGACCGTGGCGCGCGGGCGATGCTCTTTAGCCTCGAGATGCCGTCCGAGGCAATCGTGCGGCGCCTGCTGGCGGCACTGGCCCGCGTGCCGTTGACGCACCTGCGCGAAGGTCGCCTCGACTCGGAGGAGTGGAACCGGCTCGCGTGGGCTCAGGACCGTCTCGACGGCTACCGGCTGGCGATTGACGACACCCCGGCGCTGACGACCGACCAGGTGCTCGCCCGCGCGCGCCGGCGGGCACTCGCGGGCGGACTCGACCTCGTGCTCGTGGACTACCTCGGCAAGCTCTCCGCTCGGGGCGAGAACAGGACCGCCGCGGTCGGGGCGATCGCGCGCGGGCTCAAGGACGCGGCGCGTGCGCTCAACGTGCCGGTGATCGCGGCAGCGCAGTTGAACCGCGGCAACGTCCGCGAGGACCGGCCGCCGACGCTCTCGGACCTGCGCGATAGCGGCGAAATCGAGCAGGAGGCCGACGTTGTGATCCTCCTGGCCCCGATCCTGACGGGTGACGCGGCGCGCGTCGTGCAGGTGGACGTCGCCAAGCACCGCAACGGGCCGACGGGAGCCTGCAAGCTCGTGTTCGCCGAGAGCACCGTCCGCTTCACGAGCTACGGCGCCGGCGGTGGGCGATGACGCGACCGGCGAACGTCAAGAGTGAGACGGGCGCGGCGCGGACTGCATCGGCGGGCCAACCGACCGAAACCATCATTTTGGGTAATCGGGCTGGTAACGGGGGCGAAGTACCTGCGCTGGCAAGTGGTTCGCGAGAGTTGAGATTGAGTGGACGTGCGCGTGTGCGCTGATCCCCGAGTCGACCGCGCGATCCGCCGCGAACTCGACTGCGACCCGCGGGCGTCGGCAGCTGCGATCGCGCGTCGTGTTGCCGCGGCGCTGGGGTTGCCGCCGTCGCGGGTGCGGTCGGTGCGGCGCGCGGTGGCCAAGTTGGCCATGCAGGCCAGCGGGGCGGGGACGACACTGGAAAGTGGAGGTGGCAAAATGCCGAGAAGCGCACAGCGGAGCGGGCGGCCGACGGGGTTGGCGGCGCTGGTCGGTGCTGACGTCGAGGCCCGCGCCGTGGGCGGTTCGTGCTACCGCGGCCGGCTCGTGCGCCTGGCCGACGGCTTCCTCGAGATCGAGAGGGGGACGAACGCGCGGACGATCTTCGTCTCGACGGGCCACTTGGTCGCGCTCATGGACGAAAGCGCGCCACGACTGCACGAGGTCGGCCGCCGCGACGCCGAGGCGGCGTTCGATTCGGAGGAGGTGTGAGCATCGCCGTCTCGCGCCCGCTCTGGCGGTTGGCGACCAAGCGCGGATGGCGCCGCACCCTGCGTCGCGCGCTGGCGCGCGCAGACGAGACGTTGCATCGTCGCGAGCGGCTCGG
>JAKAFI010000110.1 GCA_021818005.1 Acidobacteriota bacterium
CGTGCAGCGGGCCGTCGCTCCACGCCTTGGAGATCCTCTCGTTGCACGCGGCGTCGGCGCCGCACTCGGGGTAGACCTCGGAGGTCACGGCGACGAAGCGCCCGTCCGGCGACCACACCGGGTCGCCGACCCCCATCGGGAACGTCGTCAGCTGGCGCGGGTCGCCGCCGTCGAGCGGGAGGAGGAAGACCTGGTCGGTGTCGCCGCTGCGGTTGGACACGAACGCGAGCGTGCGGCCGTCCGGAGACCAGCGCGGCGCCGAATCGAGGTGCTGGCCCTGGGTGAGCGGCCGGTCGCCGGAGCCGTCGGCGCCGACGATGCGCAGCTCCGACCAGCGCTTGGCGGCGGCGAGGTCGGTGTGCGAGGCGACGTAGACGACCCGCCGCCCGTCGGGGCTGGCCTCGGGGTCGGAGACGCCGACGATGCGGTACTGATCGGCGATGGTGAACGCCTTCTTCTCGGCGTGCGCGGCGGCGGCGCCGAGCACGGCGAGGGCGGTGGCCAGGACGAGCGTCGGACGGTTCATCGAGCCTCCCCTGCGCTGCGGCGGCGCCGGGTGCCGTGACGCCGGCCGCAGGCAGCGGTCATGCTAGCTCACCGGCGGGGCGGCGGGCTGGATCGCCGCACCCGGATCGGCTATCCTGGCATCACACGTTGGCACCCGGCTGAGGGAAAAGGAGGCGCACATGCTCAAGGAGTTCAAAGCGTTCGCCATGCGCGGCAACGTCCTCGACATGGCCGTCGGCATCATCGTCGGCGCCGCGTTCGGCCGCATCATCACGTCGCTCGTCAACGACGTGATCATGCCGCCGATCGGGCTGATCCTGGGTAAGGTCGATTTCTCCAGCCTGTTCATCAACCTCTCGGGAACCCCGTACGCCAGCCTCGCCGACGCGAGGAAGGCGGGCGCGTCGGTGATCGCCTACGGCGCCTTCCTCAACACGATCCTGGACTTCGTCATCGTGGCGTTCGTCATCTTCCTGCTCATCAAGCAGGTCAACCGCCTGCAGAAGCCGGCTCCGGCGGCGGCGCCGACGACCAAGGACTGCCCGTTCTGCCAGTCGGCGATCCCGATCAAGGCGACGCGCTGCCCGCACTGCACCTCGCAGCTCGCGGCCGGCTGAGGCCGCGCGCCGCCACGGACCGGCCGGCGGCGCAGCCGCCGGAAACGGAGGGTGCCATGCGTGCGAGAACCGCCGTCGCGGCGTTGGCCGCGACGCTGCTCTGTGCCGCCCTCGCCGCCGCGGAGGACACGTCCGACAAGCTCTCGCTCGGGCTGTCGTACCTGGCGACGACCGGAAACTCCAGCAGCCAGACCGGGGGGATCGACCTGCAGTACAGGCACACGTTCGACCCCTGGGGGCTCGAGGCGAACGTCAACTGGCTGCGCGCCGAGGATCACGGGGTCGTCACCGCGAAGAAGCTGTACGCCGGCGTGCGCGGCACCCGCAAGCTCGGCGACGACCTCGGCCTCTTCGTGAGCGCAAGCGCCCTGCAGGACACGTTCGCCGGCCTCGACCCCAGGGTACTCCTGGCGGGCGGCGTGACCTACAAGTTCCTCAAGGGACCGGACCACGAGCTGGCGTTCGACGGGGGCCTGACCTGGACCAGGGACACGCTCGTCGGCGACGGCTCGACCAGCTACGTGGGCGGGATCGCGGCGGCGCGCTACGGCTGGAACATCACCAAGACCTCGAAGTTCACCGAGAACTTCGCCTTCTACCCCAGTTTCAAGCAGGGGAGCGATTGGCGGATCGAGTCCACGACCGGGCTGCAGGCGGCCGTGTCGAGCACGGTCGCTCTCAAGCTCGCGTACGCGTTCCGCTACGCCAACCGCCCGGTGGCCGGGTTCCGCAAGACCGATACCCAGACCACCGCGTCGCTCGTCGTCAACCTCCTCAAGTGAAGCTGCAAAATGAGAAAATAGGGTACCAGGTACCCAAGGTTCGTTCGCGACGCGGAATCGTGCCCGACCCCCACGCGGTATTCTGAAACGAAGTTGGACCGCGACGGGAGCGAAGTCCGGGAGGGGGCGGCAGATGACCTTGACCGAGTTGGCGCGTCGTCCGCAGGTGCGAAAGCGGGTCACGATCGCGGCCGCCGTGGTGGTCGCGTACACGCTGCTCGGCTTCTTCGCCGTCCCTCCGCTGGTGCGCTCACTGCTCGCGAGCAAGCTCACGCAGGCGCTCCACCGCCGCACGACGGTCGAGAGCGTGTCGTTCAACCCGTTCGCCCTTTCCCTCCGCGTCCGCGGTCTCACCGTGCGCGAGCCCGCCTCCGACAAGGTCTTCGTCTCGCTCGGCCGCCTGTACGCCAACGTCAAGCTCTCGTCGCTCATCCACCTGGCGCCGGTGCTCAAGGAGCTGCGCCTCGACGACCTCTACGTCCACCTCGTGCGCACCCAAGGCAGCACCTACAACTTCTCCGACCTCCTCGTCGCGGCGCCGGCCGCCCCCGGCCCGCCGCCGAAGCCGCTGCGGTACGCCCTCAACAACATCCGGCTCAGCGGCGGCCGCATCGATTTCGACGACCGGCCGACCGGCAGGCTCCACACCGTCCGCGACCTCTACCTGGCCGTCCCGTTCATCTCCAACCTCCCCGACGAGACCGAGGTGTTCGTGCAGCCGGCGCTACGCGCCGTGGTCAACGGGACGCCGGTCGCGCTCAACGGCCGGACCAAGCCGTTCGCCGGCTCGCTCGACACCGCGCTCGACTTCGAGTTCAAGGACCTCGACGTCCCGACCTACCTCGCGTACCTGCCGCTGTCGCTCCAGGTCAAGGTCCCCTCGGCGCTCCTCTCCGGCAAGCTGACGCTCACGTTCCGGCAGGAGAAGGGCAAGCCCTCGACGCTCGAGCTCTCCGGCGAGACGGCGCTCCGCGACGTCCGGGTCACCGACACCCACGGCGCCGACGTGTTGGATTTCCCGCTCCTCGACGTGCGCATCGCCGCCGCCGACCTGCTGACCGACCGCGTCCGGCTCGCGAGCGTGCAGCTGCAGCAGCCGCGCCTGCGCGTGGCGCGCGACGCCGCGGGCGCCTGGAACCTCGCCGCGCTGGCGCCCGCTCCGGCCGCGGGCGCCGCCGCGGCGAGCCCTCCTGCGGCGAGTTCCACCGGCTCGGCGTTCGGCCTCGAGGTCGGGCGGTTCACGATCACGGGCGGGACGCTGCTCTACGCCGACGCGGCCGTGCGACCCGCGTTCGCGGCCACGCTGCGCGCGGTCGAGATCGGCGTGCGCGGTTTCAGCACCACCCCGGGCGCCGACGCCGCCGTCGAGCTTTCGGCCACCAGCGACGCGGGCGAGACGCTGCGCGAGAACGGCGAGCTGACGTACTCGCCGCTCGCCGCGCGCGGCACCTTCGAACTGGCGGGCGTGCCGCTGCGCCGCTACGCGGCGTACTACCGCGACGCGATCGCCTTCGAGGTGGCCGACGGCGTGCTCGGCGTGTCCTCCGGCTACGCCTGGACCGGTCGCGGCGACGGTTGGACGTTCGCGAACCTGGCCGGCAGCTTGCGCGCGCTGCGCCTCCATCGCCCCGGCGAGCGCGGCGACGTCCTCTCGGTCCCGAGCGTGGTGCTGGCCGGCTCGTCGCTCGACATGGGCGCGCGCACGGTCGCACTCGGGGAGCTCTCGCTGTCGGGCGCCCACCTCGCGGTGGCCCGCGGCCGCGACGGCGTCTGGAACCTCACCACCCTGCTGCCAACCGCGCCCTCCTCGCCGGCGGCCCTGCCCCCGGCGGCAACGCCTGCGCCGGCCGCAACCGCGGCGCCGAACGCGTGGACGTTCGCCGTCAAGCGGTTCGCGCTCGAGCGCGCGACCGTCGACGTGGACGACGCCCTGCCGGCTCAGCCCGTTCATGTGGTGCTCGCCCCGCTCGCGCTCACGGCGACGGACATCTCGAGCGCACCAGGGCCGGCCGGGCGCCTGCAGGCGCGCACCGGCGTCAACGGGTCGGGGACGATCGCGCTCGCCGGCAGCGTCGGCCTGGCGCCGCTTTCGGCACGGCTCAAAGCCGACGTGGCCCAGGTGCCGCTCGTCCCGTTGCAGGGGTACGTCACCGACCGCCTCCACCTCGTCGTCAACGACGGCGTCGCCTCGGCCTCCGGTGAGCTGACCGTGGCCGCCGGCGACCCGCTGCCGACCGTCGGCTTCACCGGGCGTGCCGCGATCGACCGCCTCGCCACCGTTGACGCGCACGCCGCCGAGGACCTCGTGCGCTGGAGCTCGCTCGCGTTCGACGGCCTCTCGTTCAGCAGCGAGCCGTTTCACCTCGCGATCGCCGACATCGGCCTTTCCGGTCTCGTGACCCGCGTCATCGTCGCCGCCGACCGCACGATCAACCTCAGCCGCGTGTTCGGCGCCGCGCCGGCGCCGGCCGCGCCGACCGGGGAGGAGGCCGCCGCCGCGACGGAGGCCACCCCGGCGCCCGAGCCGACGGCGGTCGCCGAACCGACACCTGCGCCGGCGCCGACCACGACGACGCCACCCCCGGCTGCCGCCGCGCCCCCGCCCGAGGCGGGGGCCGCCGCCGCGGTCCGCATCGGCAAGGTCACGCTGCGGGACGGCGCGATCGTGTTCATCGACCGCTCGGTCAGCCCCGAGTTCCGCTTGGACGTCACCGCCCTGGCGGGCTCGGTGTCCGGTCTCTCCTCGCTCGCCTCGACCGCCGCCGACGTCGACCTCCACGCGACCCTCAACGGGCAGGCGCCGCTGTCGGTCACCGGCAAGGTGAACCCGCTCGCCGGCAACCTCTTCCTCGACCTCAAGGTGGTCGGCAACGACTTCGACCTGCCGGCCGTCTCGCCGTACTCCGGCACCTACGCGGGGTACGCGATCCAGCGCGGCAAGCTCGACGTCGACCTCGACTACAAGCTCGCCGAGCGCCGCCTACAGGCGCAAAACAAGCTCGAGCTCGACCAGTTCGACTTCGGCGAGAAGGTCGCGAGCCCGAAGGCGACCCACCTGCCGGTGCGCCTCGCCGTCTCGCTGCTCAAGGACCGGCAGGGGCGGATCACGCTCAACCTGCCGGTGTCCGGCTCGCTCGACGACCCCAAGTTCCGCCTCGGGCCGGTCATCCTGAAGATGATCGTCAACCTGCTCGTCAAGGTCGCGACCTCGCCGTTCTCGCTGCTCGGCTCGCTGTTCGGCGGCGGCAACGCCCAACTCGACAACGTCGTGTTCGCGCCGGGTTCGGCGACGCTCGACGCGGCGGCGCAGGCTCGCCTCGACACCCTCGCCAAGGCGCTGCACGACCGCCCCGGCCTGCGCCTCGACATCGCCGGCCGCTTCGACGAGGCCGCCGACCGCGAGGGGTTGCGCAAGCTCGGCCTCGAGCGCGCGGTCAAGCGCGAGAAGCTCGCCGAGATCGTCAAGTCCGGCGGCAGCGCACCGTCGCTCGACGCAGTGGTCGTTCCGCCGGCCGAGTACGACACCTACCTGACGCGCGCGTACAAGCACGGCAAGTTCGCCAAGCCGCGCAACTGGCTCGGCATCGCCAAGAAGGAGCCGCCGGCCGAGATGGAAAAGCTGCTGCTCGCCAGCTTCGAGCCGACGGCGGACACGCTGCGCCAGCTCGCGACCGAGCGCGCCCAGGCCGTGCAGAACTACCTGCTGCACACCGGCCAGGTCAACGCGGACCAGCTGTTCGTCGTCGCGGGCGGCGCGGTCAAGGGGAAGGGACCCGCGACCCGCGTCGACCTCTCGCTCAAGTGACGGCCGCCGCTCGCGGCGGCGGCCGGCCCCGGGCTCGGGTATCCTGGCGGCAGGAGAGCCCGACGATGGGGATCAGCGTGACGGTCAAGCGCCGGATCGTCTACAACGGCAAGACCTACGACTCGCCCGAGGAGCTGCCGGAGAACGTCCGCCAGGCGTACGCCAGAGCGATGGCCGACCCCGCCGCGTCCTCCTCCACGCCGAAGGTCGTCTTCAACGGCACCGAGTACGACGGTCTCGACGCGATGCCGCCCGAGGTCCGCGCCCTGTACGAGAGCGCGGTCGGCGCCGTCGAGTCGGGCCGGCCGCCGCAGCGGACGGTAACGCCCGCCGCCGCGCCGTCGCCCGCGTCCGTGTCCGCGGCGCCGATCGAGCCGGGGTCGGCGAACCCGCGCTCGCTCCGCGCCGCGCTCGTGGCCGCGCTGGCCCTCGGCCTCCTCCTCCTCGGCTACTACCTCTACTCCACCGCCGCGAGGTAGGCTGCCGCTCCGGAGATCGCAGCGGCGCCCCCTGTGACCACCGTCACGCCAGCGGTGGCCCACTTTTCCAGACTGGGTCTACATTTAGACGTGGGGATGCCCGGAATGACCCGGGCCACGGCGCGGTTGTCGCGATCGATCTGGGGCAGCGGCCCGTCCGGCTGGCCGGAGTCGGTCACTTCCGCGCCGGAGACTCCAAATGGAGGTGCCTATGTTGCGCAACCTGTCTCGCCTCGCCATCGTTGCCGCCCTGCTCGCAGCGCCCGCCGTCGCGGCCCGCGCCGCGGAGCCCGGTCTCACGAAGTGCCACATGACGTTTTCCCTCCGCGGCTGGTCTGCGATCTACAAGACGGCCCACGGCGCCGGCCGCATCACCTGCGAGAACGGGCAGGCGATGAACGTCGCCCTGAAGGTCCGCGGCGGCGGTCTGACGTTCGGCAAGATGGACGTGCTCGACGGCAAGGGCGACTTCTCCGCGGTGAAGTCGATCGACGAGGTCCTGGGCAACTACGTCGCCGCTGAGGCCAGCGCCGGCGCGGTCAAGTCCAGCCAGGCGGCGGTGTACACCAAGGGCGAGGTCTCGCTCGCGCTCGCCGGCACCGGCCGCGGTGTCGGGATCGGCTTCGACTTCGGCAAGCTCTCGATCCGGCGCGGGCACAAGTAACCGCGGCCGCGGCCGGCGGCTCTCGCGCCAGGCGCCGGAATGGCCGGCGGCCGCGACGGTGTTGCCAGCGGATGCGAGGTCGGGGAGGGCGCCGCCGGCTGCGGTGTGGCCGCCCGCTCCGACCCCGCCGCCGGTCAGGGAGGTCCACGATGTCAGAACGCTCGCTGTTCGCGCCCACGAAGCTCGGCTCGCTGTCGCTGCGCAACCGCATCGTGATGGCGCCGATGACGCGCAGCCGTGCCGTCGAGGCCAATACCCCGAACGACCTCATGGTCGAGTACTACGGCCAGCGCGCCGGCGCCGGTCTGATCATCACCGAGGGCACCTCGCCGTCGCCGAACGGGACGGGGTACCCGCGCATCCCCGGCCTGTGGACGGAGGCGCAGGCGGCCGCCTGGCGAAAGGTCACCGATGCGGTTCACGAGCGCGGCGGGCGGATCTTCGTCCAGCTGATGCACACCGGCCGCGTCGGCCACCCGCTCAACCTGCCGGCGGGGGCCGAGCTGCTCGCTCCCAGCGCGGTCGCGGCCGAGGGGGAGATGTTCACCGACGCCTCCGGCCCGCAGCCGCACCCGGTCCCGCGCGCGATGACCGAGGCCGAGGTGCACGGCGCGATCGCCGAGTTCGTCGCCGCCGCCCGGCTCGCCATGACCGCCGGGTTCGACGGCGTCGAGCTGCACGGCGCCAACGGCTACCTCATCGAGCAGTTCCTCAGCCCGGAGACGAACCGGCGCGACGACGCCTGGGGCGGCTCGGTCGAGCGGCGGCAGCGGTTCGCCCTCGAAGTGGCGGAGGCGGTCGCGGCTGCGATCGGGGGCGAGCGCACCGGCATGCGCCTGTCGCCGTACGGCGTCAACGCCGGCATGCACCCGTACCCCGAGATCGAAGAGACCTACACCACCCTGCTGCCGAAGCTCGCGGCCACCGACATCCAGTACGTCCACCTGGTGGACCACTCCGCGATGGGGGCGCCCGAGGTGCCCGAGCCGCTCAAGCGGGCGCTGCGCGCCGCCTGGCCGCGCACCTTCATCCTCGCCGGCGGGTTCGACGCCGGCATGGCGCAGGCCGCGCTCGATGAACGGCGCGCCGACCTGATCGCGTTCGGGCGGCCGTTCCTCGCCAACCCCGACCTCGTGGCCCGGCTCGAGCGCGGCCTGGCGCTCAACCCGCCGGACTTCGCGACGCTGTACACCCCGGGACCGAAAGGCTACACCGACTACCCGACCGCCTCGTGAGCGCGCGCCGGGGAGACCGAGGAGAGACGATGGGTGTCAAGGAATCGTTCGTAACGGAGTTCGAGGCCGAAGCGAAGACGACCCGGAGGATGCTCGAGCGCCTGCCCGAGGGGAAGGCCGACTGGAAGCCGCACGAGAAGTCGATGTCGCTCGGCCGGCTCGCGATGCACCTGGCGGAGATCCCCGGCTTCTTCAGCGCGATCCTCGACGGTGACGAGCTCGTCGCCGGCGGACCGAAGCGCGAGCCGCGCGTCGCGCGCTCGAGCGCCGAGGCGCTGGCGGTGTTCGACGTCTCCACGACCACGTTCGCGGACAAGCTGCGTGCGTTTCCGGGGGAACGCCTCCAGGAGACGTGGCGGCTCAGGGCCGGCGACCGCGTCGCGCTCGAGCTGCCGCGCGCGGCCGCGATCCGCACGCTCGTGCTCTCGCACTCGATCCACCACCGCGGACAGTTGAGCGTCTACCTGCGCCTGCTCGACGTCGCCGTGCCCGGCGCCTACGGCCCCTCGGCCGACGAGAAGCGCTAGTGGTACCCTCGTCGTCCCGCCGCGGAGCCGGGCGAATTTTCCGCCGGCCCTCACCGTTGGCCCAGATGGTGTGACGGCTCGCCGAGCGAGTCACGACGACAAGGAGATCCTGCTATGGCACGAGTTCCGGCGTACGCGGCGGCAGCCGCAAAATCCCCCCTGGCCCCGTTCGCGATCGAGCGGCGCGACCCGGGGGCGCACGACGTGGTCATCGACATCATGTACTGCGGGGTCTGCCACTCCGACCTGCACCAGGTGCGCGACGAGTGGGGCGGCGGCCTCTTCCCGATGGTGCCCGGCCACGAGATCGTCGGGCGGGTCGCGGCGGTCGGTTCCCACGTCACGAAGTTCCGCACCGGCGACCTCGCGGGCGTCGGCTGCATGGTCGACTCGTGCCGCGAGTGCGACTCGTGCCACCACGACCTCGAGCAGTTCTGCGACCAGGGCGCCGCGTTCACCTACAACGGCACCGAGATGGACCGCCGGACCCCGACGTTCGGCGGGTACTCGACCCGCGTCGTCGTGGACCAGCGCTTCACGCTCAAGGTGCCGGCCAACCTCGACCCGGCCGGC
>JAKAFI010000111.1 GCA_021818005.1 Acidobacteriota bacterium
GCTGCCGCCGGCGGCGGGGCCGAGCGTCGTTGCCACGGCCGACCTCGCGGCGCTGGCCGCGGCGGGCGGCGCCGGCGGCCTGCCGCACACGGCGGCGCGCCTCGCGGTCTCGGCGGGCGACTGGGCGCTCGCCCTGCCGGAGGTCGTCCCGTCGGAGGCGGTGCGACGGCTGCTCGGCCTCGGGGGCGCGCGCGACGACACCGGCGCGCGGCCGCGACAGGGGACGCTGGGCGGCCTCTGGGCCTCGGCGTCGCCCGGTCTGGCGGTGGCGTCGGACGCGACGCTGCTCGCGGCGGTCGCGGGCGCGGCGCCCGCGGACGAGGCCGGGACGGTGCGCGGACGCGACCTCGCCGCCGCCTGCGAGCGCGCGGCCGGGCTGCTCGGGCGCGTCCCGTGGCTCGCCGGGAACGCCGCCGCGCTGCGCCGCGCCGCGCCGCTGCTCGCGCCGCTGCGCCTGGCCCGCTGGCGCCTCACCGCGGCCGGCGGGCGGATCGTCCTCGAGTGGTAGCATGCCGGCCATGGCCCTGGTGCAGACCGAGCGCTGCGGCGCGGTCGTCGTCGTCGAGCTGAACCGCCCCGACGCCGGCAACGCCCTCTCGAACGCGCTCGTCGGCGAGCTGGCGCAGGTGCTCGCGACCGGCACGGCGGGGGCGCGGGCGGTCGTCGTGACCGGCGCCGGCCGCCACTTCTGCGCCGGCGCCGATCTCGCCGAGCTGGCCGCCGGCGCCGCCGCGCCCGAGGGGGAGCGCGTCGCCGACGCGATGCGGCTCGCCGCGGTCTACGCCGAGCTGCTGCGCGCCCCCGCGTTCACGGTCGCCGCGGTGCAGGGGGCGGCGTTCGGCGGCGGCGCCGGGCTCGCGGCGTGCTGCGACCTGGTGATCGCCGGCCCCGAGGCGCGCTTCCAGTTCTCCGAGGCGCGGTTGGGGTTCGTGCCGGCGCTGATCTCGACGTTTCTGCCGCGCCGGGTGGCGCCGGCGTTGCTGGCGCGCCTCTTCCTCGACCCCGAGCCGCTCGGGCCGGAGGCGGCGCGCGCGGCCGGCCTGGCGGACGAGATCGCCGCCGAGCCGCTCGCCACCGCGCTGGCGCGCGCCGACGAGGTGGCGCGCAAGGTGGCGCCGAGCGCGGTGGCGGAGACCAAGCGGCTGCTGCTCGAGCTCACCGTCCCCGAGCTCGACGCCCGTCTCGCCGCCGCCGCCCGCGTGAATGCGCGCCAGCGCGCCCACCCCGAGTGCCGCCGCGGTCTCGCCGAGTTCCTCGCGAGCAAGCGTTTCCCGACCTGGACGGCGTAGGCTCAGCCGGCGGCGGCCGGCGCCGAATGGGTGACCGGGTGGTAGAGGGTATCGCGCTCGACCGCCACGCGACCCGCCTCGCGGATCAGGTGCTCGAGCTCGGCGCGCGCCATCCCCGCCCCCGCCTCGCCGCCGGCGGCCTGCGTGATGCGCTCGTCCACCACCGTGCCGTCGAGGTCGTCGGCGCCGAAGTGGAGGGCGATCTGCGCCGCCTTGGCCCCGAGCATGATCCAGTACGCCTTGACGTGCGGGATGTTGTCGAGCATCAGGCGGGACAGCGCGATCGTCTGCAGGTCGAGCCGGCCGGTGCTCGGCGCGACGTGCTCGAGGCGGGTGTGGGCGGGGTGGAACGCGAGCGGGATGAAGCACTGGAAGCCGCCGGTCGCGTCCTGCAGCTCGCGCAGGCGCACCAAGTGGTCGACCCGCTCCTCGGCGGTCTCGATGTGGCCGTACAGCATCGTGCAGTTCGACTTGACCCCGAGCCGGTGCACCGTCCGCGCGATCTCGAGCCAGCGCTCGCCCGAGGTCTTGTGGTCGCAGATCACCGCCCGCACGCGCTCGGCGAAGATCTCGGCGCCGCCGCCCGGGCACGAGCCGAGACCGGCCGCCACCAGCCGCCGTACCACCTCCTCGACCGGGAGCTTGGCGCGCTGGGCGAGGAAGTCGATCTCGACCATCGTCAGCGCCTTGAGGTGCACCCACGGGAAGCGGGCCAGCAGCGCCGCGAACAGCGCCTCGTAGTACTCGACGCCGAGCTTGGGGTGCAGCCCGCCGACGATGTGCAGCTCGGTGACCGCCGGGGTGACATCTCGCGCCGCCGCGTCCACAGCCTCCGCGACCGAGTACGTCCAGCCGCGCACGCCCCCGTACTTCTCGGCGAACGCGCACAGGGCGCACGAGGCGACGCAGACGTTGGTCGGGTTGAGGTGGCGGTTGACGTTGAAGTAGACGGCGTCGCCGTGCAGCCGCTCGCGCACGAAGTTGGCGAGGCGGCCGACCCCGAGCAGGTCGTTCGTGGTCGCGGCGACGACGCCGTCGGCGAACGACAGCCGCTCGCCGGCGACGACCTTTTCGGCCAGGCGCTCGAGGCGCCGGTCGAGGAACGGAGCAAGCCCGTTGCCACTCACGGCGGTCAATCTACCACAGCGGAGCCGTCGTTGCGACAGAGTCCGCGCCGCGATGGGCGGCGCCTTCTCCGGCAGCACCGGCACCGCGCTTCTGCTTGACAGCGGCGGCGTCCGCCTCTAGCATGACGCTCCCTGGAACCGTGAGGTCCTGGGAGGTTAGCTCAGCGGCAGAGCACCTGCCTTACACGCAGGGGGTCGCGGGTTCAAATCCCACACCTCCCACCATGGTGAGCTGGCCTGTAGTGGTGATGACGCGGGGTGGTAGTTCAGTTGGTTAGAACGCCGGCCTGTCACGCCGGAGGTCGCGAGTTCGAGTCTCGTCCACCCCGCCAACTCCCTCATCGTTCCAAGCTCGGGACTCGACTCGGTCGTGCCCCCCACCCAACCCACCGCACGGTCAAGTCTCGTCCACCCCGCCATTCCCCTCATTCTCATCCACACTCCTCTCACCCGTTCGTTCGAGAATGCGCCCGGTTTCGCTTGACGAGACGAACGCGTTACGTTACTTTTGCTGTGTGAAACCTGGCACTCCCCAGACCTCGATCCGTCGCTTTGTGACTGGTCTTCCGGTCCAAGGCCGTTATCACTTCACCACCGACGAAGTGATCGAGGCGACCGGGGCCTCTCGTGCGGCCGTCGGCGCCGCACTGCGACGGCTTCAGCAGGAGGGTTTGGTGGCCATGCCGTTCCGCGGGTTCCACGTCGTGGTGCCGCCGGAGTACCGCCGCCTCGGGTGCCTGCCCCCAGCCCAGTTTGTGCCCCAGTTGGCAGCACACCTCGGCCTCGACTACTACGTTGGGCTGCTGAGCGCGGCCGAGTTGCTGGGTGCGGCGCACCAAAGACCGCAGGCGTTCCAGGTTGTTGTCGAGCGCAACCGGTCGCCACTGTCCTGCGGTGAGGTCCGGGTCGAGTTCGTCGCCCGCAGGAACGTAGCCGAGATTCCGTTTCTCGAGTTGAACACGCCTCGTGGGACAGTGAAGATCTCGTCTCCCGAGGGAACCGCCTTCGACTTGGTTGGCTACGCCCACCGGTGCGGTGGACTCGACAACGTCGCCACGGTGCTTCGAGAGGTGGCCGAGCGCCTGCGGGCGCGAGAGTTCGTGCGTGTGGCACGCCTCTCGCCGACCCCCTGGGCGCAGCGACTTGGGTATCTTCTCGACACGGTGGGTGCCGGTGCACTGAGCGGACCGCTGGCTGCCCACATCGGCCGGCTGGCCAAGGAATACGTGCCGCTCGACGTTGGGGGACAGGAACCGGTGCGTTCCCGCTCCCAACGGTGGAAGCTGGACATCAACCACGAGGTGGAGGTCGAATCATGATCCCGTTCGACTTCATCACCGAATGGCGGCCACAGGCGCCCTGGGTGTCGGACCTCCAGGTCGAGCAGGACCTGATCCTGACTCGGGCCGTGGTCGACCTTTTCAGTCATGAGACGCTGGCCCGAGCGCTGGCGTTTCGAGGCGGAACCGCACTCCACAAGCTGTTTCTCGCGCCGGCCGCGCGCTACTCGGAAGATCTGGATCTCGTGCAGGTGAAGGGGGGGCCAATCGGTCCGACCCTCTCGGCGATCCGATCCGTGCTCGATCCTTGGCTGGGGACCCCCAAGCGAACGGCCGGCGAGGGCCGGGTGACGCTCGCCTATCGGACGACGAGCGAAGGCCCCCCATCGCTGCCGATGAAACTGAAGGTCGAGATCAATTCAAGGGAGCACTTCGCGGTGTTCGGGCACCTACGGCGGCAGTTGGCGATGAGTTCGCGCTGGCACCGCGGCTCCGCCATGGTCCGGACGTATGCGCTCGACGAACTGCTCGGCACCAAGATGCGCGCCCTCTTCCAGCGCAAAAAGGGGCGCGACCTCTTCGACCTGTGGCTTGCTCACGAGCGAGCGGCGGTCGATGCCGATCGTGTGGTGGAGTGCTTCCGGCGCTACCTCGAGCACGAGGGGCACAGCGTGAGCCGCGCAGAGTTCGAGGCGAACCTCCTCGAAAAGCTGGCCGACCGGAGGTTCGGCAGGGACGTCGAGCCGCTGGTCGCGCCGAGCACGCACTGGAACGTTGCCGCTGCTAGCAGGTACGTCCTCGACGAACTCGCGTCCCGTCTCCCCGGCGAGCCCTGGAGAGGCGCAGGAGCGTCTTCGGGCCACTGAGCCATGCCGCGCCGCGAAGAGCTGCTGATTGAACTCGAACGGGAGGAGCGGCATCTTTCGGCCTTGCGCAGTGACGTCGCCGGTGTACTCCGGCGCATCGATCGTCTTCGAGTCGAGCTTGCCGCTCTTTCCCAACCAACGCTCCGCGTATCCGAGGCAGTGACGACCTTCGGGCTCTCAACGGCCCCGCGCCGGAGGTTCAGTTCCGAGGAGAAGGTTGCGCTGTTCCGGTCGCTCTTCCGCGGTCGGGAGGATGTGTTCCCAAGGCGATGGGAGAACCTCAAGGCTGGCAGGTTTACGACTATGCCAATCATGGGATAGTTGTTCTCGCCTGGATGCTCCAACGACGACTCCGAGGGTATCGAGCCATGGGTTACGACATCATGCAAGAGCGAGCCTGAAGCAGGCCCGCGTTCACATCCCGTCCCGGCGATGCCGGCGGCTCCCAGGGGAGCTGGTCGATTTCGGGCAGACCCATTCGAGTCTCGTCCACCCCGCCACTTCCTTCATCCTTCCAAGCTGCGGACTCGACTCGAGCCCGCACACCCCCGCCTTCGTCACCAGCCGATGCCGTAGTCCTCGCCGTGGTTGCTCGAGCCGCCCCACATCGTGCCGTGTTTGAGGTCGAAGAGGATCGCGTTGATCGGGCCGGAGGTGCGGGCCTCGAACACCTCGGTGTACCCCATCCGGCGCAGCTCGGAGCGCACCCACGGCGGCACCTCGTCGTTGAGCAGGACCTTGCCGGGGATCGCCTCGTGCTGGCCGAACGAGCTGTGCATCTGGAAGCTGTTGAAGTTCGCGGCCTCGGTGGCCTGCTGCACGGTCATGCCGAAATCCACGACGTCGAGGAAGAACTGCAGCAGGTTCTGGTCCTGCGTGTCGCCGCCCTGCACCGAGAAGCAGAGGAACGGCTTGCCGTCCTTGAGCGCCAGGGTGGGCGTCAGTGTCACGCGCGGGCGGCGCCCCGGCGCCACGACGTTGAACGGCGACTCGGACGCGTCGAGGTCGAACGACTGCATGCGCTGCGACAGGCCGATCCCGGTGCGCCCCGCGATCACCGCCGGAAGCCAACCGCCCGAGGGGGTCACCGACACGACCCACCCCTCGGCGTCGGCGGCTTCGACCGAGGTCGTCCCCGCCGTGAAGTCCCGGCGGAACTGCGCGAACTCGGGGCCGTCCACCGACGCGGCGAGGGTGCCGCCGGGGGCGGCGCCCTCGGCCTGCGCGATCTTCCAGTGCTCGAGCAGTTGCGCGTACGGGTTGACGCCGCCCTGGAACGGGTACGGGTCGCCGGGCATGATGCCGGGGTTGGCCCGGTTCGGGTCGATGAGCTTGGCGCGCTCCTTCGCGTACGCCTTGGAGAGCAGCCCCTTGATCGGCGACGCCGGTGGGAAGTACGGGTCGCCGTAGTAGAAGTCGCGGTCGGCGAACGCCAGGCTCATCGCCTGGTAGACGGTGTTGATGTAGCGGGCGGAGTCGTACCCCATCGCCGGCAGGTCGAAGTTCTCGAGGATGTTGAGCGCCTGCAGCATCGCCGGCCCCTGGGTCCACACCGTGAGCTTGTAGACGTCGATCCCCTTGTAGTTGGTGCTCACCGGCTCCTCGATCTTCACCTTCCAGTTGGCGAGGTCGTCGGTGGTGATCAGCCCGCCCTGCTCCTGCGTGCTGCGCGCGATCTCGCGGGCGATGTCGCCCTTGTAGAAGCGGTCGTAGGCGGCGTAGATCGCCTGCTTGCGCGACTTCCCCTGCTTGAGCGCCTCCTGTTCGGCGGCCACCAGCTCGCGCAGCGTCCTGGCGAGGTCGGGCTGACGGAACACCTCGCCCGGCTCCGGACCCTCGCGGTGCGCCCCGTCGACCGCGGCGACCGGCCGGTCCTGCGCCGGGAGCGGCCCGCCGCTCTCGCTCCCCGCCGGCGCCTTCGTCTTTGCCTCCGCCCCCGTGCGGTGGACAAGGAAGAGCGCGCGCGAGTACGGCCACTGCTCGAGCATCTTCTTGTAGTGCTCGATCGTGTTCGCGGCCTGCGCCTCCATCGGGTAGCCGTCGGCCATCTCGATCGCCGGCTGCAGCACCTGCTTGAGCGACATCGTTCCGTACTCGGCGAGCATCACCATGATCCCGCCGGGGGTCCCGGGTGTGACCGCCGCCAGCGGCCCGTACTCGGGCGGGACCTTCATCCCCTTGGCCTTGAAGAACTCGGGCGTCGCCCCGGTGGGCGCCACGCCGAGGGCGTCGATGCCGATGACCTTGCGCGTGTGCGGGTCGTAGATCAGCGCTTGGGTCTCGCCGCCCCAACTCAGCGTGTCCCACATCGTGCAGCCGGCCGCGATCATCGCGACCGCGGCATCGACCGCGTTGCCGCCGCGGTCGAAGATCATGGCGCCGACCGTCGCGGAGAGCGGCTTGCCGGTGATCGCCATCCAGTGCATACCGTGCAGCGGCGGCTTCTCGGTGCGCATCTGCGCGGTCACCACCACCGGGAGCGAAAGGCAGAGCAGGACGAGAGCGATCTGTCGCATGGGCACCTCGCGCCGATCAGTTTACGCCTCCCCGGCGCACCGGCGCCCCGTCCCGAACGGCCGTTCAGAAGTGGTACCGCAGGCGCACGGCAACGTTGCGCGGCGGGATGACGTGGGTGCCGCCGAACACCGACAGGACGTTGTACACCCCTTTCTTGTCGAACGCGTTCAGCAGGTCGACCTGGACCGAAAGAGGGGTGTGCGGGATGTTGGCGCCCGCCGAGAAGTCCCACACCGTGCGCGAGCGCACCCGATCCGGATTGAGGGCAGCGTTGTCGGTGACGTGGATGAATGGGATCGCCCAGACGTTGTCGGGGTCGCCGAGGAGCTGGTCGGGCGTCGCGCCGGCGACCAGGCCGGAGTCGTAGCGCACGTTGGCGCCGACCCAGGCCCCGTCGGCGCCGAGGTCGTAGGTCATGCTGCCCTGCAGGGAGAGGTTCTGATCGTGGTCGATCACGAACTCCCCCGCCGTGAGGTCTTGCAGCGCGCCGGTGTCGAGGAACAACCCGCCCACTGGCGGCGCGACGTAGATCGCCCGCGTGTGGCCTACGGAGAGGAAGCCGCGCAACCCGTGGTCATCCCCCAAGTCGAGGCGCAGGTCCCAGCCGTGCAGCTCACCGCGGGAGAACGCAATCGGGAAGACGATCCCGCTGTTGAACAGCTGGTCCTGGTCGCCGGCGTAGGCGCTGTGCCGCCTCCAGACGTCCACGTCGAGGCGCGCCATGCGGCCGATCGCCTGTTGCACGCCCACCGTGTAGGCGTCCTGCCGCTCCGAGCGGACGAGCAGGTCGCCGCCGCCGAGCGCGAGCGAGGAGCGGATCTCAGGCGGGGCGAGCGCGGCCACCATAGGGGAAGAGCTGACCAGGATGTTCTCGTACTCCGGCGTGTAGAGCACGCGGTTGTAGGAGAGCCGGAACGCGGTGCGCGTGGCGGGGACGAAGTAGACGACCCCAATCCTCGGCTCGAGCTGGGCGTCGGTCACCGGGAGGTCGTTGTGGTCGTAGCGCACGCCGACGTTCGCCGTGAACTGGCCGAGGCGGATCGTGTCCTGCAGGTAGGCGGCCGCGTACGTGCCGGTGCGCGCGCCGTGGAACAGGAACGGGCGGCCGCCCCGGGTCAGGTCGTACGGCGCCAGGTTCGGGTTGAAGTCCGCGGACGCCGGGTCGTTCAGCCCGGGGGAGGTGAGCCCGAACGAGAACCGCTCCGCGATTGGGAAACGCTTGACCTCGAGCCCCGCCTTGACCTCGTGCACACCCTTCGCCCAGGTCAGTGACGGCGCCACGCCGAAGTTGTCGAGCGAGCGCTGCGAACGCACGGTGACCGGCGTGTCCCCTGCCGAGGGGTGGAGGTCGAAGCTCGAGCGGCATGCAAACGCGATGAGCTCGAGCACGCTTGCATCGGAGAGGACGCGCTGCCAGCCGACGTTGTAGTTCTCATCGCGCGACTGCACGGTCTGGCTCTGCCCGGTCGCCTGCTGGGTGAAGGTGTTCGGCACATCGCGGTTGGTGCGGCCCACAAGCACGGTGAAGCGCAGCGAGTCGGAGGCGTCCGGCACCCAGTCGAGGCGCACGAACGCCCGCGCGGTGTCGCCGTGGTTGTGCAGGTTGTCGAAGTTCACCGGGTCGAGGAAACGGTCCGAGCTCGAGCCCGTCAACGAAGCGAACACCCCGAACGTCTCGTTGCCGTAGCCCACCGACGCGCCGGCCTCGCGGGTGGCGAAGCTCGAGACCCCACCGTACGCGTCGCCGCGCAGCGGCCTGCGGCCGAGGCCGGAGCGGGTGGTGAGGTTGATGACGGCGCCGATCTTCTCGCCGTACTCGGCGGGGATGTTGCCGTAGATCACCTCGAGCGCCTGCGCGATGCCGGGGTCGGTCGAGCGCCAACTTGAGCCGCTCGTGCGCCTGCAGCGGCGCCGCCGGAAGCCGCAGCGCGGCGGCGAGGAAGAGGACGTAGAAGAGCAGATAGGCGAAGGT
>JAKAFI010000112.1 GCA_021818005.1 Acidobacteriota bacterium
CGGCGCACCGACCCGCGATCCGGCCGCCCTGGCCGAGATCGCGGTCGAGCGCGGGAGCGGGGCCGCGGCGGCCGCGCTGGCGGCGGCGCTGGCCGACGACCCCGAGTGGGCGCCGCTGCTCGCCGGCGCGCCGGCCGAGCCGACGGACTGGTCGGGGCCGGCCGAGGCGCTAGCCGAGGTCGGCCTCGAACACGACGCCGCCGCGCTTTACGCCGCGACGTTCCCCTCCGTCACGGCCGGGGACCTGGCGTGGAGCGCGCGGCGGTTGGCGGCGTGGGGCAACCGGCCGGCGGCGCTCACCGCCGGCGAACGGCTGTGGCACCGGCTCGGCGGCGTCCCGGCCTCGTTCCTCCCGCCCGCGCTGCAGCGCCTCATCCTCCCTCCCGAGCTCGTCGGCGCGTGCCGCGCGGCGGCGCGCGCCGCGGCGGTGCCCCCGGCGTGGCTGGTCGGGATCGTGCGGCAGGAGTCGCGGTTCGACGAGGACGCGACCTCGCCCGCCGGGGCGATCGGCGTGGCGCAGATGGTGCCCGAGGCGGCCCGCAACCTCGGGGCTCAGCCCGAGGAACTCAAGGACCCCGGTACCGCCCTGCGTCTCGCCGCGCGCGAGGTGGGCCGGCTCGCCGCCCGCTTCGGGCCGCGCCTGGCGGTCGTGGCGGCCGCGTACAACGCCGGCGACCGCGTCGTCGCGACCTGGCTCGCCGAGCTCGGGGGCGATCCCGGCGCGGCGCTGTTCGCCGCCGCCGTGCCGTACCGCGAAACCGCGGGGTACGTCCTCGACGTCTGCGAGGGCGCGGCGCTCGCTGGCTACCTCGACGGCGGGACGGTCGCGACCGGAGACGGTCCCGCGGCGGGCGCGACGGGGAGCCCGGTGCCGGAGCGGTAGCGGACGACCTCGCCGCGCTTGGCGAGCTCCGCGGTCCAGCGGTCGATCTCCGCCGTGAGCTTGCGCTCGCGCAGGATCGCCTCGACCTTGGGACGGACGTCGGCGAGCGGCGGCACCGGTCGCCCGGCGCGCTTGAGATCGGGCACCAGCTCGTTGGTCCAGTACGCCTCCACCTCGCGCTGCGTCGGGCGCACGAACGGCCCGAAGCGGGCGGCGACGTACGCCTGCACCACCGCGGCGTGCCGGACCAGCTCGCGCAGCGGCCCCTCGTGGAAGCCCAGGCTCGCCAGCTTCTCGCGCAACGCCTCCGCCCCGCCCGCCCGTGCTTGGGTGGCCTTCCATGCGGCGTCCAGGTTGGCGTCGCTGCGGGCCGCGATCCCGGCGACCTGCAGGTCCTGCCAGCGCAACTCGAGGTCGACGAGCGCGTCAAGCACCGCGGCGGCGTAGGCGCGGTCGGTCTCCCCCGCCTCGCGCGGAACCAGCGCCGCGACCTCGGCGAGCTCGACGTCGGAGGCGAGGACCGGCACGTTGTTGACCAGCGCGAGCACGCGCTCGACCTCGACCGCGGAGGAAAGGGCCATCGCCAGGACCAGCGTCAGCACGTCGTCATGTTACACTTTGCGCGGAGGCACACGTGGGGGAGGGCGCGCCGCAGCAAGGTGTTCTGGTCGTCGCCCTGGCGCAGATCGCGACCTGTCCGGGCCAGCTCCGCACCAACCTCGACAAGCACCTCGCGATGGCGGACCAGGCGCGAGCCCGCGGCGCCGACCTTGTCGTCTTCCCCGAGCTTTCCGTCTCGGGCTACCTGCTGGCCCACGGCGTGCTCGAGCACGCGCTGTGCCTCGACGACCCCCTTCTCGAGCCGTTGCGGCGCGCGAGCCGCGAAGTTGCGCTGCTGGTCGGCCTGCCGCTGCGCGAGCCCGAAGGCGGCATCTCGAACGCCGCGGTGCTGCTCGAGGGGGGCGAGGTGCGCGGCGTCCACCGCAAGCTCTATCTGCCCACCTACGGCATGTTCGACGAGGGACGCTACTTCGTCCCCGGGCCGCGACTGGCGCCGATCGAGTGTCGGTTCGGGCGGTTCGGCGTCCTCATCTGCGAGGACGCGTGGCACCTCTCCTCGGCCGCGCTCCTCGCCCGCGCCGGTGCGGACGCGCTGTTCATCGTGGCCGGGGGGCCCACCGAGCTCGACGGCGACCACGAGCCGGCTGGCTCCCGTCGCTGGCACTGGATCGTCGGCGCCACCGCCGTGACCACGGTGCGCCCGGTCTTCTTCGCCAACCGCTGCGGCTGGGAGGAGGGCGTGCTGTTCGGCGGGCGCTCCTGGGCCGTCGACGGGCGCGGCCACAGCCTCGCCGCGGCCGCTCCGATCCTCGACGAGGCGCTGGTCACGGCGCCGATGTCACGCGCGGCGGCCGTCCGCACCCGCACCCTGATTCCGATCCCGGCGACCGAGAGGCTCGACCTGTGGCGCGCCGCGATGGAGAGCGCCGATGCGTGACCTGCCCGCGGTCGATTCGGCGCTGCTCGCCGCCGCCCTCGAGCGTTTCCTCGCCGAGGAGCTGCGCGCCAGCGGGCTCGCCGGGTACGTCGTCGGGCTCTCCGGCGGCGTCGACTCGGCGGTGTCCGCGGCGCTCGCCGTCGCCGCGGTCGGGCGCGAACGGGTGACGGCGCTCGCGCTGCCCGGCCCGACCAGCTCGCCGGCGAGCGAGCGTGACGCGCGATCGGTCGCCGAGGCGCTCGGCGTGCCGCTCGAGGTCGTCGACCTCGCCGCCGCCGGGGAGGCGATCGCCGCGACGCTGGCCGCCCGCGACGACCGCGTCCGCTTCGGCAACGTGATGGCCAGGCTGCGCATGATCGCGCTGTTCGACCGCGCCCGCGCGGTCGGGGCGCTGGTGCTCGGCACCAGCAACAAGTCCGAGATCCTCCTCGGCTACTCGACGCTGTTCGGCGACGCGGCCGCCTCGGTGCAGCCGCTGGGCGACGTCTGGAAGACGCACGTCTTCGCCCTCGCCCGCACGCTCGGCGTGCCCGAGGCGGTGGTCAACAAGCCTCCCACCGCCGACCTCTGGCCGGGGCAGACCGACGCCGCCGAGCTGGGGTTCGACTACCAGACCGTCGACCCGGTCCTGTACGGCCACCACGAGGGCGGCATGGGCCGGGCCGAGCTCGTCGACGCCGGCTTCCCTCCGGCGCTGGTGGACGCGGCGCTGGCCGCCTACCGCCGCAACCGGTTCAAGTGGCGGCCGACCGTGGTCGCGCGGGTGTCGGCGAGCTGCATCAACGTCGACCGCATCCTCCCCCGCAACCCGGAACGTTGACCGCTGTGGACCGTGAAGCGTGGCCCGAGGCGGCGACCGGTGCTCCGGCTCCATCTGCGGACCACGGACCACGGACCACGGACCACGTCGCTCGGCGCGGGCGTCTCTGGGTCGTGGCCACGCCGATCGGCAACCTCGACGACCTCTCGCCGCGGGCGCGCGAGGTGCTCGCCTCGGCCGCGCTGGTCCTGGCGGAGGACACGCGCCACGTCCGCAAGCTCCTGAACCGCTACGCGATCACCACCGCGGCGCGGGCCCTGCACGAGCACAACGAGGCGCGCGAGGTCCCCCACCTGGTAGCCGAGCTGCAGCGCGGCGCCACGTTCGCCCTGGTTTCGGACGCCGGCACGCCGCTACTCGCCGACCCCGGCTACCGGCTGGTGCGCGCCTGTCGCGAGGCCGGCGTCGAGGTCCTCGCGGTCCCGGGCGCCAGCGCCGTGGCCGCGGCGCTCTCGGTGTCCGGCCTGCCGCCGGTGCCGTTCACCTTCGCCGGGTTCCTGCCGCCGCGCGCGGGGGCGCGGGCCGGCGCGCTCGCCGCCCTGGCCGCACTGCCGCACACGCTGGTGCTGTTCATCTCGCCGCACCGGTTGCGGCCGGAGATCGAGGCGTGCGCCGCCGCCCTTCCCGGGCGCGAGGCCGCGCTCCTGGCCGAGCTGACCAAGCTGCACGAGCGCTGCGTGCGCGGCTCGCTCGCCGCGCTCGCGGCGTGGAGCGCGACCGCCGAGGCAAGGGGCGAGTACACGCTCGTCGTCGGGCCTCCGGCGCCGGCGGGCGCGGTCCCGGCCGTCGTGACCCCGGAGGCGGCGCGAGCGGCGCTCGCCGGCGCGCTCGAGCGCGGCCTCGACCTCGCCGCCGCCCGCCGTGACGCCGCGCGCACGCTCGGCCTCACGCGGAGGGAGCTGTACGCCTTGACGACCCGCCGGCCCGGCTGAGGAGGGCGAGCAACGGCACGCTGATCGCGGCGAGGGCGGCGGACCCGCGGGCGCGCTCGGCCCGGCTCCCGCCGAGGCCGGCGAGCGCCGTGATCAGCTCGCCGTCGCCGTAGACAGCGCCCAGCTTGAACGCGCGGTGCAGCTGCCACGGCGTCATCCCCGCGAGGGGGGAATCGGGGGTGCTCTCGATCTCCTTGGCCAGGCGCGGGTGAAGGCGCGGCTTGAACGTGCGCGGGTACCAATCCTTGCCGGCGCAGCGCTTGGGGTCGAGATCGGCGGCGAGGCCGGCCCGGGTCGCGTGCGCGCGCACGGCGAGCGCCTGCCGCAACAGGCGCCCCGCCGTGCCGGCGAGGATCGGGCCGAAACCGTCGGGTGCGACGGCTTCCCCGCGCCAGTTGGTCAGCACGGCGCCGGCGGTGAGGGCGCCGGCGAAGCGCGCGAACCTTTTCGCGTCGCGCCGCTGCAGCGCCTCCTCCAGCTCACGCACCGGGTGCTCCCCGGGCCCGGCTTGGGCGCGCACCGCGGCCGCGCTCGGCTCGCCGGAGAGCGCGAGGCGCTCGGCCGCCTTGGCGAGCTCCCGCGGGCGGAAGCCGTACGCCTCGCAGAGCGCGTCGACGATCTCGTCGTGCCCGGCGAGGTCGGGCGCGACCCGCGCCACCAACCCGGCGAGGACCCCGCGCTGCTCGCGCGAGACCCGCGCCTCGTCCCACGGCTTGGGCGTCTCCGGCAGGCCGAGGAACGTCGCCTCGCCGCGCTTGGCGGCCACCTCGGCGAGCGCCCCGGTGGGCGCCGCCGTCGCGACCGCGCTGAGGACCAGCGCCACGCCGGTGAACGACAGCGCCTCGAGACCCTTGGCCAGGGCGTCGCTGCCCGCGTGCTTGCCCGCGGCGAGGTAGGGACGGGCGTCGGCGACGACGAGCAGGCGCTCCGCCACGAACAGCGACGGGCTCGCGAGCTCCTGCACCAGCCGCCCGGCCGGCGGCGCCTCGTCGAACGGCACGACCTCGCCGGCAGGGTGGTCCCGCTTCCACGCCGCCACGGCGTCCTGGCGCGCGAGCTCGAGGAGAAAGTCGTCGGGGCTGACGAGGAGGAGCAGCTGGGGGGTGCTCACGGGCGGGGCTTCGACCTCCTCACCGGTCGCGGTGCGGCGCCGGCCCCGAGCGGCCTGGGGGCCCGACGGGGAGCCGGCGCGACGTCAGATCTCGCCGCGGTCCTGCAACTCCTGGCACGCGATGCAGTAGCGGGCCCATGGGACGGCTTGCAGGCGCTGCTTCTCGATCGGCTGCTCGCAGTGGATACACGTGCCGAACCGCCCGTTCTCGAGTCGCGCCAGCGCCTCGTCGATCATGCGCAGCAGCTTGCCCTCGTTCTCCGAAAGCGAGAACGAGAACTCGCGAGCGAACGCGCTGGTGGCCCGATCGGCGATGTCAGGCGCGCCGGATTCGGTTTCCACCGAGCCCATCTCGCGGGCGCGCGACACCCCCTCCATGACCTCCTTGCGCTTGGCCTGCAGCTGCTTCTTCATGGTCTTGAGATCCATCGCGTGACTCAATCCTGCCTCCCGGTTGGCGATTATACCTCAACCGCCACCGTTTTAACCCAAACGCGGACGGTGATATTGCCCCCCGGCGAGGAGGTCGCAGGCGCGGTAGAGCTGCTCGAGCAACACGACGCGGGCGAGCGCGTGGGGAAGGGTCAGGCGCGAGAGCGAGAGCCGCTCGTGCGCCTCCGCCTTGAGCCCCGCGTCCACCCCCAGATCGGAGCCGATCACGAACACCGTGCGCCCTTGCCGCCGCCGCCCCGCCAGCCAGGCGGCGAGCTCTTCGCTGGTGCGCTCGCGGCCGGTTTCGTCGAGCACCACGAGCGTGTCGCCCGGCGCGAGATGACGGCGGACCGCGTCGGCCTCCGCCGCCAGCGCCCGCTGCGGGTCGGCGCGACCCGAGGCGGGGCGCAGCCGGACGCTCGCGAACGGCAGGTGGCGCTCGAGCCGGCCCGCGAACTCCTGCGCCAGCGCTTCGACCGGCTCCGGCGCCCGCCGGCCGGTCCACAGCAGCAGGACGCCGCTCACCGGTTCCCGCGCCATCGGATCAGCGTCCGCCGCGAGATGCCCAGCACCCTGGCCGCCCGTGAGACGTTGCCTCGCTCGGCCGCGAGGATCCAGAGGGCGTACAGCCGTTCCACCTCGGCCAACGGGGCGGCGCGCTCACCCGCCAGGGCGGCGACCGCGGGCCAGGCGCCCCGGTCGAGGCCGAGGTCGGCCGGGCCGATCGCGCCGTCGCCGCGTTGCAGGCGCGCCCGCACCAGCGTCGCCTCCAGCTCGCGGAAGTTGCCCGGCCAGGGGTACGCCACGAGCAGGTCGCTCGCCTCCGCGGTGAGGGCCGCGTCCCCGCCGGCGCCTCGCCGCCCGCGGCGCACGACCGCCCGGGCGAACGGCACGATGTCCTCCGGGCGCTGCCGCAGCGCCGGCAGCCGGGCGTGGAAGCCGGCGAGACGGTGGAAGAGGTCGGGGCGGAACGTCCCGGCGGCCACCCGCTCCTTGAGCCCGGCGTCGGCGAGGGCGACGACGCGCGCGCGGAACGGCCGCGGCGCCGCGCTCCCGACCGCAGCGTAGCGGCGCTCCTCGAGCACGCGCAGCAGGGCGGTCTGCCCCTCCGGCGGCAGCGCGTCGACGCGGTCGAGCACGAGCGTGCCGTCTCCGGCCCGCTCGAGCGCCCCGCGGTGCGCCCTGGTCGCGTCGGTGAACGCCCCGGCCCGGTGGCCGAACAGCGCCGAGGCCAGCAGCGTGACCGGGATCGCGCCGCAGTCCACGACCTCGAGCGGCCGCCCGCGCCGCCCGACGCGGTGGATGCGGGCGGCGGCGAAGCTCTTGCCGACGCCGGTCTCGCCCTCGAGCAGGAGCGTGAGATCGGTCGCGGCGAAGCGCGCCAGGGCGCCCGCCAGCTCGGCGGCGGCACGGTTGCGGCTGGCGAACAGCGCGCTCACGGGCCGGGCACCCGCAGCAACGCGGTGATCTCCGGGGCGTCGCCCCAGAGGCGCTCGAGCGCGTAGAACTCCCTCCGCTCCTCGAGGAAGATGTGCACGATGAGGTCGCCGTAATCGAGCAGGATCCAGCCGGCCTGTCCGTACCCTTCGACCGCGAGCGCGTGCGCGCCGTGCGCCGCCAGCGTGCGGTCGATCTCGTCCGCCACCGCGTGCGCCTGCCGCTGCGAGCCGGCGGAGCAGATGACGAACGCATCGGCGATCGAGGTCCGCTCGGAGACGTCGAGCGCCAAAATGTGGTACGCCTTCTTGGCTTCGAGCGCCGCGGCGACGAGCCGGAGGCGGGCGAGGACGTCAGCTTCCATCGCCCGGCCCGGCCACCTGGTCGTACAGGTGATGCTTCACGATGTAGCGATGGACCTCGGGCGGCACCAGCTCGTGGATCGACCGGCCGAGCCGCAGCCGCTCCCGCAGCTGCGTCGCCGAGACCGGGAACGCCTCGTGCTCGAGCAGGTAGATCCAGGTCGATCCCGGCTCGGGGTCGGGGACCGCCTGGAACGGCTCGACGCGCCGCATCCGGCCGTGTAACGGGCGCGGCACCCGAGCCTCCAGCGCCTCGCCCCACACCGTGTCGCGGTGCAGCACGACCAGGTGCACGAGATCGACCAGCTCCTCCCAGCGGTGCCACGTCTCGATCTGAGAGAACGAGTCGCTCCCCATCAGGAAGTAGAGCTGCTCGGCGGCAAAGCGCTCGCGGAAGGAGCGCACCGTGTCGAAGGTGTACGTCGGCCCCGCGCGCTCGGCCTCGGCTGCGGACACGAGAAAGCGGTCGTACGGCTGCGTCGCGAGCGCGAGCATCGCGAAGCGGTGCGGGAACGGCGTCAACGGGTCGCCGAGTTTGTGCGGCGGGTTGAACGCCGGCACGAAGACGAGCCTTTCGAAACGGAACGTCTCGAGCGCGCGCACCGCAGGCACCACGTGCCCGAGGTGCACGGGGTCGAACGTGCCGCCGAACAGGCCCAGCCTTCTCACCCGCGATCCGCCAGAACGAACACCTGCTCTAGCATACCCTCAACCCCCTCGCCGCTCACCGCGGAGATGACGGCCCACGGCGTGCCGATCTCCTCCGCCAGGGCGACGAGCTCGGCGCGCCGGGCCGGATCCGCCACCGCATCCGCCTTGGTCCCCACCAGCAGCGAGGTCCGGCCCGCCAGGGCGGGGTCGTGCAGCGCCAGCTCCGTGCGCAGCGTCTCCACCTGCCGCCGCAGCGGCTCCTCGCTCGCCAGGTCCACGAGCTGGATGAGCACACGGCAGCGCTCGATGTGGCGCAGGAAGCGGTGTCCGAGGCCGGCGCCGTCGTGCGCGCCCGCGATCAGCCCGGGGATGTCGGCGAACACCAGCGACCGCGTCCCGCCGCTGCGGCTCACCACCCCGAGGTGGGGCTCCAGCGTCGTGAACGGGTAGTCGGCGATCTTCGGGCGCGCCGCGGAGATGCGCGACAGCAGCGTCGACTTGCCCGCGTTCGGCAGTCCGACCAGGCCGACGTCCGCGAGCAGCTTGAGCTCGAGCGCGATGTGACGCTCCTGCCCCGCCTCGCCGGCCTCGGCGAAGCGGGGGGCCTGGCGAGTCGGGGTCGCGAAGTGCTGGTTGCCGCGCCCGCCGCGGCCGCCCCGCGCCACCACCGAGCTTTCGCCGTCTCCGACCAGGTCGGCGAGGAGCTCGCCGGTGTCGAAGTCGCGGATCACCGTTCCGAGCGGGACCTCGATCAGCGCGTCCTCGCCGGCGGCGCCGCTCTGGTTGGAGCCGCGGCCGTGCTCGGCGCGGCCCGCCTTGACGTGGTGCCGGTTGTACAGGTG
>JAKAFI010000113.1 GCA_021818005.1 Acidobacteriota bacterium
ACCGCCGGCGACACGAGCTGCGATTTCGGCGTTTTCGCCCGCAACTACACGCTCGACCCGAGCGGGAACGGCGGCGAGTTCGGGCAGGACTTCCCCGGCTTCCCCGCGAGCCTGGGCGTCGACTCGTCGGTGATCGCCTACATGCCGCAGATCTCCGACGACGCCGATTTCCGCACCAACGTCGGCGTCGCCTCGTGGACGAACGACTGGGTCACGGTGCGCGAGGACGTGCAGGACGCGGCCGGCAACATCGTCGGGAGCTACAATCACCCGATCCCGCCGAACGGCCACGAGCAGTGGCGCCTGGAGACCAGAGGCCTGACCGGCGGGACCGTCGCGGTCTACGTCCTGAGCGGCCCGAGCGGCGCGATGGTGTACCCGTACGCGACCGTCGTGAACAACACCACCGGCGACGCGACGACCGTCGAGGCACAGATCACGCCGGTCGGCCTGCCGGGCCAGGCGGCCTCGGTCCATGCCGCCTCGGTGCGGCGGGTGGCGTTGCGCTCGGTGCCGCCGCCGTTGCCCGCGCCCGGGTTCTCGCTCACGGCGCTGACACGGCGAGCGCGCTAGCGCCCGATCTCGCACGGGCACGCACGGGAGACCCGCGGACCTCCCCGCCCGCCCTCGGGTCCCGCACCGCGATGGCCACGAACAGGAGCATGCGCCGATCACGCTGTTGACCTTGCTATCATATTGAACATGTGCGCTGAACAGCGAGGCCCGCGTCCGGAGATCCTAGTGATCGACGCCGATGCGGCGCTGCGCGGAGCCATCGAGACGACGCTGGCGGCGCAGTGGCCGGATGTCGGAATCAGGTCTGCGGCCAACGGGACGGCTGCCCTTGAAATCATCCAGTCTGGGGAAGTCGATCTGCTGATCAGCGGCATGGCGCTCGAAAGCCTGGGCGGGATCGGCCTTCTCCGCGCGGCGCGTGAAAAACGGCGCCTCGCCGATACGTACGTGATCCTGATGACCGGTGCGGCTGCTCCTGAGGACCTCTTCGCGGCGATAGGGGAGGGCGCCGATGACTGCCTGCCCAAGCCTCTGCGCTGGGCCGAACTGGTCGCCAGGGTGCGCGCCGGGCTGCGCCGCATCGAGGCCACCCGGCGCCATACCGAGCGCGCCGAGGAGCTGCAGCGCCTCAACGACCGCCACACCGAGTTCCTCTCCATGGTCTCGCACGAGATCCGCACGCCACTCTCGGCGATCCTGTCGGCGGCCAACGTCCTGCTCCGTTACGGCAGCCAGCGGCCGGAGTCGGTCGAGCGCTTCGCCAGGGTGATCCACCAGGAAGGCCGGCGACTCACCCGCCTGATCAACAACCTGCTCGACCTCGCCAGGATCGAGGCGGGCCATGTCGACTGGAGCTTCTCCGCCACCGCCGTCGACGAGCTGGTGCGCGACGTCCAGGAGTCGTTCTCGGCGTTGGTCGGCGAACGCAGCCTCACGCTCGTGGTCGAGTCGTGGCCGGAGGCGGTCGTGGTCACGCTGGACCGCGACAAGGTCACGCAGGTCCTCGTCAACCTCGTGTCGAACTCGATCAAGCACTCGCCGGAGGGCGGCGAGGTGCGCCTGCGCTATCGTCCGCACGGCGACGGCGTGCGGCTCGAGGTCGAGGACGACGGCGCGGGAATCCCGCCTGGGCGCGAGGAAGAGATCTTCAACCGCTTCCAGCAGCTTGGGATCGACGAGCAGCGGCGCGGGTCCGGGTTGGGCCTCACGATCTCGCGCCAGATCGTCGAGCGACACGGCGGCCGCATCTGGGCCCAGCCGGGGCGGGACCACGGGGCGCTCTTCGTCGTCGAGCTGCCGGGTGGGAGCGGGGGACAGGGGCAAGATGGTTCAGTTTGACAACCAGTACCGTCAGATCAAGCTGAAGGTCGTCTACTACGGTCCGGCGCTCGGCGGCAAGACGACCTGCCTGCAGTACATCCACCGGGCCACCGACCCACTGCGCCGGACCAAGCTCTACACCCTGAACACGGCCGCCGACCGTACCCTGTTCTTCGACCTGCTCGGGCTCGACCTCGGGCGCATCCGCGGCTACAGGCTGACGCTGCAGCTGTACACGGTGCCCGGGCAGGTGCAGTACAACGCGACTCGCCGGGCGGTCCTCGGCGGCTGCGACGGCATCATGTTCGTGGCCGACTCGCAGCGCAAGCTCGCCGAGGCCAACGCGGAGAGCCTGAGAAACCTGGCGGAGAACCTGCGCGCCAACGGCCTCGACCCCGACACCTGCCCGGTCGTGTTCTCCTACAACAAACGCGATCTCCCGGATCTGCAGGCGCGCGCCGAGCTCGACCGGGCGCTGAACCCGCGCGGGCTGCCCGCGTTCGAGACCGTGGCCACCTCGGGGGAGGGCGTGATCGAGGCGTTCTCGGCCGTCACCCACGCCGTCGTCGTGGCGGTGGCGGACCGGCTCGGAGTCGCGAGTCAGCCTGAGGTCCTGCGGCGCCTGGTGGAGAACGTAACGGCCGCAATCCAGCCGCTGGTCCGCAGCGGTCAGCCGCCCGCCGCCGACGCGCCGATCGTCGTCGGCACGCCGGCCAGGAACGGGGACCTCTCCGACAGCGATCTGGTGGGCGAGGCCGTGCGAGCCAACGTCGCCTTGACCGACCTCAACGTACGCCTCGACCGACTCACCACGGAGTTCGAACGGCGGGTCGCGGCCCTGCGGTCGATCAACGAGTTCGGTCGGGTGATGTCGCTCGCGCGTGAGCCGGAGGACGTCACCGCTGCCTTCCTCGACCGGCTCCTCTCCGAGCTCAAGGTGGGGTGCGGGTCGCTGCTCCTGCTCGACCACAAGGGGGAGCTGGTCGAGGTGCTGCGCCGCGGCCTCGCGGCCGACCCGCTGGCACGGCGCGACGACAGCGGTCAGTCGCCGGCCGAGGTTCTGCTCGCTTCCCGCCAACTTTTCGTGGCGCGGCTCGGCGACCTCGAGCCGGAGCAGCTGGCCGACGCCCCGTGGACGAACGAGCTGCGGACCCTCGGCTTCGTCGGTGCGCTCGCGGTGCCGCTGGTGGCGCAGGACCGGGCGTTGGGCGTGGTCACGGCGTTTGCCGACGCGTCGCGAGGCGAGTTCGAGGAGGATGCGCTCGAGCTGGCGAACGCGATGGCGGCGAACGCGGCGACCGCGCTGGCGAACGCGCGCGCCTGGCGCTCGCTCGAGCAGCTCAACCGCTCGCTCGAGGAGGCGGTGGCGGAGCGCACGGCCAAGCTGCAGGACGCGCTGCTGCGGGCGCAGACGCTGGCCGAGCAGCTCGAGGATCGCAACGTCGCGCTCGAGACCGCCAACCGCCAGCTGCGCGACCTCGAGCGGCTGAAGGGCGACCTGCTCAAGCGCATCGCGCACGAGCTCAACACGCCGGTGACCGCGATCCAGACGGCCGGGCGGATCCTCTCCCGCTACGACGAGATGCCCGCCGACAAGGCGGTCAAGTTCGTCGAGATCATCACGCAGGAGGCGACCAGGCTCGCCGAGCTGATCTCGTCGTCGCTGCAGGCGTTGGTCCTCGGTGTCCCCGAGGGCCGCCCGGCGCCGACGGCGGTCGAGATTCCCGACCTGCTGCGCCGGGTGCTGGCGCCGCTCAAGGGCGACGTCGCGGCCAAACGCTTGGCGGTGCAGGTGAAGGTTGCGGCCGGGCTCGAGGAGATCGTCGGCGACGGCGACCAGATCGAGGCGGCCTTGCGCGCCGTCGTGCGCAACGCGGTCGATTTCAACCGCGAGGACGGAAGCGTGACGATCACCGTGCGCCCGCTCCGCCGCGGCGCCGCCACCGTGGTGGAGCTGCGCGTCGAGGACACCGGGATCGGCATCCCGGCGCACGACCTGGCGCACGTGAGCGAGGTGTTCTGGCAGGGCGGCAACGTGCTCACGGCGAAGCCGCGCGGTCTCGGGCTCGGCCTGGCGGTGGCGCGGCGGGTGGCGGAGAACCACGGCGGCTCGCTCGAGATCGCCTCCGAGGAGGGAAAGGGGACCGCGGTCAGCATCTTGCTGCCCGCCGTCGGGGGGACGCCGTGAGGAGGCGCTGGATCGCGCGCGACGTGCAGCCGCTGCTCGACGCCGTGGCGCTGGCGGCCGGAGGGGCCGTGCTGCTCGGCCCCGACGGCGAGCGGGTGTGCCAGGCGGGCGACGCCGCGTCGGCGACGCGCGCGCTCACGGTGCGCGGCGGCGGAGAGCCCGGGACACTCCTCGTCCCGGCGGCCCTGAGCGAGGGTGTCGGGGTGGTGGCCACGGCAGCGCTCGAGCGACTCGCTGCGGGCCGCACCGCCATCGATGACCTCGCCCAGGTGACCCGCCGGCTGTGGTGGGAGCAGAACCTGGTGTTCTCCTCCGGCGGCCTGCTGCGGCACGGCTTCGGGGAGCGCGACATCGAGCGCTGGCTGTTCGAGCGCCTGCACGCCGTACGCCCGCACACGGTGGCGGTGTGCCTGTGGGACGGGGCGACGCTCGAGGTGACGGACGGCCGCCCCCCGACAGGGGTGCGGATCGGCGACCGGCTGCCGGCGACGCGGGTCGCGGCCCAGGTTCTGGAGGACGGAGAGCCGATCGCGTTCACCGTTGGGACCGAAGGTGTTCCACCGGAACTCGGGATCGCGGCCGTGCCCGGCCAGCCTGCCCTGATCGTGCCGCTGCGCAGCGCCGAACGGGTGCTCGGCCTGGTGCTGCTCCTGCGCGCCGCCGGCGAGGAGGCGTTCGGCGCCGCCGAGGTCAAGCTGGTCCAGCTGCTCGCCGACCTGGCGAGCGTGGCGATCGTGAACCGGACGCTGGTCGAGGAGGCGGAGCACTCCGCGCGCCTGCTGCGCGAGCTCGAGCTCGCCGCCGAGATCCAGCAGCAACTCTGCCCGCCGCACGCGGCCACGTACGGCTCGCTCGAGGTCGCGGCACGCTGCCGGCCGGTCGCCAAGGTGGGGGGCGACGGATTCCTCCACCGCCAGCTTGCCGACGGCACGGTGCTCCTCGGCGTGGTGGACCTGACCGGCCACGGGATCGCCGTGGCGCTGGCGCTCGCGGGCCTGTTCGCCCGGCTCGACGCGCTCGCCGATGCCGTGGGGTCGCCGGCGCGCCTGCTCGATCTGGTCAACCGCCAGCTCACCCAGGGCGAGTTCAGCTGCTTCACGATGGCGACGGCTGCGATCGCGTTCGTCGACCCCGGCAGCGGTCGGTTCACGGTGGCCACGGCGGCGCACCCGCGGCCGTTCATTCGTCGCGCCGACGGCCGCGTCGAGGTGGTCGAGGAGAGCGGGCTGCCCCTCGGCGCGCGCGCCGGCGAGCGCTACTCGGCCATTGAGGGGTGTCTTGGTCCGGGCGACCTGCTGGTGATGCACACCGACGGGATCAGCGAAGCGGTGGGTGAGAGTGCCGCCCCGTTCGGCGTGGAGGGAGTGCGGCGGGCGTTGGAGGGGCCGGTTGCCTCGGCGGCCGAGGCGGTGGAAGTGGTGCTGGAGCGCGCCACCGAGTTCACGGCCGGGACGCCGGCGATCGACGACCAGACGATCCTGGTGGCGCGCAGGGTGGAGGCTTCAGGTGGCTAGCACACTCATCTTGCTCGTGGATGACGAGCCCAACATCCGCGAGACCGTCTCGTTCATCCTCGAAATGGAAGGCTTCCGGGTCGAGACCGCTGGGGACGGCGAGGAGGGGCTCGCCAAGATCCGCGCCCTGCGCCCCCCGGTCGTGCTCCTCGACGCGATGATGCCGAAGCGGGACGGGTTCGACGTGTGCCGGACCGTGAAGGCCGATCCGCAGCTGGCGGGCGTGAAGATCGTGATGCTGACCGCCCTCGGGCAGAAGGCGGACCAGGAGAAGGGACGGGCCGCCGGAGCCGACTTCTACGTCACCAAGCCGTTCGACGAGGAGGAGCTGCTCGCTTTGCTCCGGCGCCTCACCGGGTGAACCGGCGGCGTCTCGTGATCGCGCGCCGGGACGGCGGCGAACCCCTGTCTCGGACGCGGGTGGTGCCGGGCCGCGGTCGCGTGCTAGCGTGGCGGTGATGGAGTCGGGAGCGACCGGGATCCCGGGGACGGGGCCGCGGCGGCCGCCGGTCCGCCGGCGGTGGGCCGCGATCGCGGGCGGCGTCGCCCTGGCCGTTCTTCTCCTCGCGCTGGTCGCGGGCGTTCTCTCGGCCAGGCGGGTCCTGTCGTGGGGCCTGCGACGGATCACCGCGCGAGTGATGACCGCGCTGCCGGCCGACCTGCCGGCAGCCCGCCGCGAGGAGCTGCGCCGCCGCCTCGACTGCGTGGTCGCCGAGGCCGAGGCCGGGCGCGCCGACGAGCGCCGGCTCGGGGAGCTGGCGCGGGCGTGCTCGGAGGCGGCCGCCGCGGGCCGGGTGAGCCCGCAGGCGCTCGACCGGATCGAGATGCTCGCCGGCGCGCTGTGCGCCTCATCCGGGGGGACGCTGCCCAATTGAGCCGGCCGTTCAAGCTCGCGGCGCCGTTCGCACCGGCCGGCGACCAGGGGGCGGCGATCGAACGGCTCGTGCGCTCGTTCGAGCAGGGGGTGTGGGCGCAGACGCTGCTCGGCGTCACCGGCTCCGGCAAGACGTTCACCGTCGCCAAGGTGATCGAGCGCCTCAACCGGCCGACGCTGGTGCTCTCGCACAACAAGACGCTGGCGGCGCAGCTCTACCAGGAGTTCAAGGGTTTCTTCCCCGACAACGCGGTCGAGTACTTCGTCTCCTACTACGACTACTACCAGCCCGAGGCGTACGTCCCCTCCTCCGACACCTACATCGAGAAGGAGACCTCGATCAACGAGGAGATCGACCGCCTGCGGCTGTCGGCGACGCGGGCGCTGTTCGAGCGCCGCGACGTGCTCATCGTCGCCTCGGTGTCGTGCATCTACGGCCTCGGCGACCCGAACGCCTACTACGGCATGCTCTTGCTGCTCGAGCCGGGGAGCGCGCCGGGGATGGACGCGGTGCTGCGCCAGCTCGTCGCGATGCAGTACGAGCGGACGCAGCTCGACCTCGTGCCGGGCGCGTTCCGGGTGCGCGGCGACGTGCTCGAGATCTACCCGCCGTACGACGACCACGCGGTGCGCGTCGAGTTCTTCGACCGCACCGTCGAGCGCATCCGCCGCATCGACCCGCTGCGCGGCACCGTGCTCGAGGAGGTGGACTCGCGCCTGGCGGTGTACCCCTCCTCGCACTACGTCGTCTCGCGCCGGGTGATCGACGAGGCGCTCGTCGACATCCGCGCCGAGCTCGACGAGCGCACCCGGGAGTTGACCGCCGCGGGGAAGTTGCTCGAGGCGCAGCGCCTGGCGCAGCGCACGGCGTTCGACCTCGACATGCTCGGCGAGCTCGGCTACTGCAACGGCATCGAGAACTACTCCCGCCACCTCACGCGCCGGAAGCCCGGCGAGCCGCCGCCGACGCTGCTCGACTACTTCCCGGACGACTGGCTGCTCGTCGTCGACGAGTCGCACGTCTCGGTCTCGCAGGTGCGCGGGATGTACCACGGCGACCGCTCGCGCAAGGAGACGCTGGTCGAGTTCGGGTTTCGGCTGCCGTCGGCGCTCGACAACCGCCCGCTCACGTTCGCCGAGTTCGAGGGGCGGATCCACCAGGCGCTGTTCGTCTCGGCGACGCCGGGGCCGTACGAGCTCGAGCACTGCGAGGGCGAGGTCGTCGAGCAGCTCATCCGCCCGACCGGCCTGCTCGACCCCGAGATCGTGGTCAAGCCGGCTCAGGGGCAGGTCGACGACCTGCTGGCGCGCATCCGCGAGCGCGTCGCCGCGGGCGAACGGGTGCTGGTCACGACGCTGACCAAGCGCATGGCCGAGGACCTGACGCAGTACTTCGCCGAGCTCGGCGTGCGGGTGCGCTACCTGCACAGCGAGGTCGAGGTGCTGGAGCGCACCGCGATCCTGGCCGACCTGCGGCGCGGGGCGTTCGACGTGTTGATCGGGATCAACCTCCTGCGCGAGGGGCTCGATCTCCCAGAGGTCTCGCTCGTCGCGATCCTCGACGCCGACAAGGAAGGCTACCTGCGCAGCGCCACCTCGCTGGTGCAGACGATCGGCCGCGCGGCGCGCAACCTCCACGGCACCGCGATCCTCTACGCCGACCGGATGACCGACTCGCTGGCGAAGGCGATCTCCGAGACGAACCGGCGGCGCGCGACTCAAGAGGCGTACAACCGCGAGCACGGGATCGAGCCGACGACGATCATCAAGGACATCGCGAGCCCGCTGCTGCAGCTCTCGAACCTCGACTACCACGATGCGGGGCTGCTGCCGCCGCGGGTGGGGGAGGTGGAGGTCGGCGACCCGGCGTCGCTCGCCAGGGCGATCGCCGAGCTGGAGAAGCAGATGAAGGCGGCGGCGAAGCGGCTGGAGTTCGAAGAAGCCGCCGCGATCCGCGACCGCGTCAAGGAGCTGCGTGCGCAGCAGATCTACAAGACGTAGAAGCGGGCGGTCAGTAGCGTGCCGCCGCGTTGATCGGCCCCTGACCTGAGGCGAGCGCGCGAGAGGGGCGCTTCGAGTCTTGCTACGGCTTCTGCCGCGTCGCCTACGAGACCGCCCGCGCCTTGATCGCTGCGGCTTCGCGAGACGGCGAGCAGATCCTGCCCGGCATGATCGTCGCGGTCCAGGCCTCCGGCCACGACTTCAGCCGGCATCCCCACCTCGACGCGCTGGTCACCCGCTGCGGGTGGGACCGCGAAGGTGGGTGGACTCCTGTCCCTTTCATCGACAGCGAGGCGGCCGCGCTCCTCTGCCGCCACACGGTGTTCGGCTTCCTCAAGCGCGAGGGACTGGCCGGCGAGGAGCGCGTCCGCTTGCTCCTTTCCTGGCGGCACTCGGGGTTCTCGGTCCACGCCTCAGTCACCGTGCCGCCGGACGACGGCGCGTCCTCGATCGTGGTCTCGCTAGAACGAGGTGCGCCCTGGCGGCTGCGTGCGCCGTCT